>JANMLD010000042.1:0-5533 GCA_031372345.1 Pirellula sp. | reverse complement strand
ACAGTTTTTGATCCCTTGCCAATCTACTCGCACCGTGACTCCTAAAAGCCAAAACGCAAATAAACCAGCGGATATCACAGAACCGGTTTCAAACTAAATTGCATTGTCCATCCACTCCCAAAACTGCCTAAACAGCAAAACTGCCTAAATAACTTCGAGCTGATGAACTTTAAGATGCCATCTACCAATCCAACCATATTGTCAAAGATCAATTTCCTGCAACCGTTTCCTTCGCCTGAGCGAATGTCCCGGTCACGGGAGCGAGAATCATCCAGATTTCGGATCGGGCCGCAAGGCCTGTTCCGAAGTTAATTTCTGGTTTGATTCCCGAGTGGAGGTGAAGGGACTTGAACCCATGACATCTTGCTTGCAAAGCAAGCGCTCTCCCAACTGAGCTACACCCCCGGATTTGTGTCAGCCTGAGTTCCAAGCTGCCACGCTGTCCTGAAATCTACCATACCCCGTCGTTTTGGAAAGTCGAATTTTAGTCTTTCCATCTGGCTGAGTATTTCAAGTGCGCGGGCCTGGACTCGAACCAGGGACCTCGTCGTTATCAGCGACGCGCTCTAACCAACTGAGCTACACGCGCAAACTCCGGCATGCCCGTTTAGGCAACCCAAAATTTGGAGCGGAAATCGTAACGCAAGGTTCGGCACTGTCAACGCTTATTCTTAACAAGCGTAATCGTTTCCAGTGGAGCGGCCCGAGAATATCGGACGCATTTGGTCTCGACATGAGTCCAAGCGAGAAAAACTGGGCCACTAAAATCGCGATTTCCGCTCCGACTACGAGTCCGCAAGCGGTTTTTTCTTTTCGGTGATGACCTTGGACGTGGCGGCCATTTCCGCATTCATTTCGATATAGCTCTTCCACTCTTCCGGCACATTGTCTTCGTGAAAAATGGCCTCGACAGGACATTCTGCCACGCAAGCTTCGCAGTCAATGCACTCTTCCGGATGAATGTAAAGCATCTTTTCCCCCTCGTAAAAGCACTCAACGGGGCAAACCACGACACAGTCAGTATACCGGCAGCCAACGCAAGGTTGGGTCACAATGTGGGCCATGGCTGAAAAAACCTTTCTACAGATGGCTGAATTTCGCAGGAAAAAAACGACTCAGAGCATGTTTCGAGTACCCGTTGGGGAAATTGACACTGAGCGAAAATCCCCCCAAACTACCCAAACGTGTTCACCGGCATGTTAGGCGGCCTAGTTTGGAGTGTCAAGCAACCCGAATCTGCTTGCTGTCGACTCACCTTGCACCTAATATTGAGAGATTCCTGTCGGGTGGTCCTGGCGGTCTCCACAAGGACTTTCAGACCAAACCGAATTCCAACTCAGTCGGCATCCTTCAAGCAAGCAAGAAAAACGTGGCTCTTTCCAATCTTGATCGAGAACTGCTGCGTGATTGCTTGGCTAAGGCTCCGGAAGCCTGGGAGAATCTAACCGACCGATTCCTGGGCCTTGTCATACACATCATCAGCCACACGGCTTTTGCGCGGAATGTAAGCCTATCTCAAGAACTGCGTGACGATCTCGTGGCCGATGTCTTCGTCTCATGGATCGACAAGGATTTTGCTATCCTTCGACGCTTTCGTGGCCAAAGCTCCCTCGCGACCTACCTTGCAGTCGTTTCGCGTCGCGTCGTCCTCCGCCGCATTTCGCAGCTGCGATTATCGCAAAACAACCAATCGATAGAAGGCCTTAACCTCGATCCGGCCGAACGTGAAACAAACAGTTACACCCGAGATGAAATCGAACAATTGGAATCGTCCATCGAAAGACTATCCCGAAACGAAGCACAGGCCGTGCGTATGTTTCATCTCGAAGGCAAATCGTATTCTGAAATCGGTTCGCATATCGGCATGCCAGAAAACAGCGTCGGCCCTTTCTTGTCGCGGGCACGCGAGAAAATTCGTCGCTCGGTTTGAGTCGAATCCCAACGTATTGAGTCAAATTCCTCAATTCGCCGAAACAGTTTCCCTGGCAAACGTCCCCTAAGGTGAGCGGCAGTTCGATAGTACCAAAGTAGCAGGCACATTCCATGTGCCGTAGCTAGCTAGGAGCGGACGGCACATGGAATGTGCCTGCTACCTTTTGGCACTACCTTTTGACAGGTAGTTTTCACCCTGCTGCTCGCCTTAGCGGAACGAGCGATTCGCCAGGTTGGTATGCAGTCGACTTGGTCCACCACGAAAATTTTTCGCCCCAAAAAGATAATTGCTTTGTGCTTTGACCAAACGTGTCAAACACCCATGCGATAGTACTCGCAGTGAAGTCAACACCACCAAAAAGAAAGTTGCATTTCCAAGAACGAAAAATAAATTCTCGAATTGAGAACTTCTTGCTTTCACGCACAACGTCGAACAAGAATTTTGAACGAGATTGAATCAAAGCGTTCTTTATTGCAATTTTTTTTGAGGATTTTGCCAACCAATTGCCACTCAGTAACGAAGAACTTCAATGTGTTTTCGAACTTTTTGGAATTTAGGTCAGGTTTGCGAACCATTGGAACGGTGTTAGCACTCATTGGCTAACGAAACACGATGTGACAGACAATAATTGCTATCAAAATCAAGGAAGAACCAAACTATGCTAGTATTAAGTCGAAAAGAAGGCGAACGAATTTCCATCGGTGACAACATTACGTTGATCGTTTCCAAAGTGAGCGGAAATAGAGTCACTATAGGCATCGAAGCTCCGCGGGATGTGAAAGTCGTTCGAGGGGAATTGCAGCTTCAAGCGGTAACTGAGATTGAGCTGGAAGCCGTTCCTGGGCTGTCGGAAGCTCGACCCCGTACAACCCTACGGGATTTCGCCGCGGCGGTCCTGCCACTCCAGCGTCAGGTAGGCTGAATTTTTTGATTTTGAATGTTCCAATTTCGGGGCAGAGAGCTGAGAATAAGCGACCGTGCCCTACTCCCGCTTGATATGACAGCTAGATTCGTTTTAATTCGAAGAGGATCTGGCTACTAACATGTTGACACAGTTTTTAAAACGACTCGCTAAAAAGCGTTGGCGTTCATTATTAAACATTAGAAGCCGATCACTTCAAGTCGAGCGATTGCTGTCTCGGTACCCTCTGACCGCTGAGGGACAGAGCTTTTCGTTCAGTCAATCCATCGATACCTCTGCTATCGGTGGGACTATCGCAGGGACAGTATTGTGGGGGGACGGTACGTCTAGTCTGGCAACTGTCAGCGCTTCTCCCTCCTCTGGTCCGCTTTCGATCCGGTTTGACTATTCGATGGACGTAGCCGGTTTTTTCGGCAATCAGGAAAGGCGGACTAGCCTTCAATTCGCCGCGGATTCCATTATTCGGAAATTTTCGGATCAACTGACACCTATCCAACCCACCGGCACCGATCAATGGACGGCTAAGTTCTTGAACCCTGCCACCGGTGCCCAAGATACTCGAAACAATTTGATCATTCCCGCAAATGAAATTTTGATCTTTGCGGGTGCCCGAACCTTGAACGCAGGTGAACTTGGACGTGGCGAAAAAGGCGGTTTTACCGCTTCTTCGACGAGCCAAGCGTTTATTGATACCGTCAAAGCTCGAGGGCAGCCTGGGGCACTGCTGAGTACTCAAATCGACTTCGGACCATGGGGTGGGACCGTTGCTTTCTCCTCGACCGCAAACTGGCATTTTGGCCTGACTACGGACGGATTGGACGCAAACGAATTTGACTTTGTCTCGGTCGCGTCGCACGAACTAATGCATTCTCTCGGATTCGGCTTGGCCAACAGTTGGAATGCAAAGGTCTCCGGTGGTTTTACCGGCGCCAATTCCGTTGCCATTTCCGGCAAATCACCCGTCCCTTTGAACGACATAAGTCATTGGGCAGTTGGAACGACCAACAACGGTGAACTTGCATTGATGAACCCCGATACGCTTAACGGTCGTCGCAGACTTCCGACCCGTTTGGATTTTGCCGGGATGCAAGATATTGGCTGGCAGTTTATCCCTCAAGTCGTGCAAGCCAATGCATCGCATGTCTATGGCGACAATGGTTCGTTTGCGGCCTCGCTTAAGTTAACCGGCTCCACCCTTGGCACCTTGTCCGTTCCCATCACGGTGGATGTCACCAACGTTCCACCCAGCCTTGCGCCACAACAAAACCAAAATGCCGTACAAGGTCAAGCGATTACTTTAGCCCGAATCGGTCAGTTCACCGACCCTGGATTCGGAGTGAACCAAGCAACTCCTCCTCGTTCCGAGACGTTTACGTATTCGATCAACTGGGGTGACGCGGGCCCGCTGGACACCGGTAACGCGACGATCGAGGCTTTAGGCTCCGCCGGAGTTGATACTCGCGGGTCCTTTGCTGGCACACATACCTACGCCCAGATGGGCAACTACACCGTGACGATGGTCGTCTCAGACGATGATGGGGGCACAAGTCAACAACAATTCACAGTCGCGGTTGGGCCCCCTCCAAATATCGAGCTCACCATCGACAGAAACAGCATTGCTGAAGACGCGGGTGCGAACGCGGCTGTCGTTACCGTAAGACGCGTTGGCTTTGACACATCGGTACCCCTTTCAGTCGCTTTAGCCAGCAGCGACACCACCGAATTGCAACTTCCAGCATCCGTTGTTATTCCGGTTGGCCAAACAACCGCTACGGTTCCCGTCCAGGCGATCGATGACGCACTATTGGATGGGACTGTTCAAGTACTGATATCTGCATCGGTTGGTTCGATTGCATCCAACAACGTTACGGTCGATGTCTTAGACCGTGAAAAAATCACACTTTCGCTCAACCGAACGACCTTCGGGGAAAACGCAGGCTCAGGTGCAGCTACGCTGACGGTGACTCGCTCCAATACCGACGTCAATGCCAGCATCACCGTACAGCTATCGAGCAACGACACGAGCGAAGCCAACGTGCCATCATCGGTGGTTATTCCGGCTGGTTCAGCCAGCATCACCGTCGGCGTTGATGCCATTGACGACGCCATATTCGATGGCTCTCAAATCGTGATCCTAACCGCCACCTCCGTAGGCTACGAAGCTGGAACCGTTTCGCTGACAGTCACCGACTACCAACCTCTTGCGTTAGTGCTGCAGTCGAACGAGGTCAACGAAGAGAATCCGGCACTTCGCACCACTCAAGCGGAGGTGTCGGTTCGTTCGCCAGCTCCTTCCGGCGGCTTAACCCTACAACTGACCGCCAGTGAACCGAACCAATTGACCATTCCCACGACGGTTGTCATCCCCGCTGGCTCGTTGAGTGTCCCGTTTCCGGTAAGTGCCGTCGATGACTTTGCACCACAAGGAAGACGTACGGTTCGCATTACCGCAACTGGAAACGGAGTCATCGCAGCGGCAGTCGATATCGTCATTACCGACAATGATCCAGCCTTTTGGACCAATCCGGTCAACCCGTTCGACGTCAACAACAATGGTGATGTGGATCCGCTCGATGTTCTCATCATCATCAATGAAATTAACCGCAATGGAACTCGAGCGCTCAATCCTAACTTGGACCGAGCACTGCCGTTCGTCGACGTCAATCGCAACGGCAGTA
>JANMLD010000004.1:0-39813 GCA_031372345.1 Pirellula sp. | reverse complement strand
TTGACACCCCATACGAGGACGGCCAAAGGTGCCTCTGGCGGGATCACTTCAATAACGCCCGCTTGCATTAGCACTTCATTGGCGATGACCAGTGCGCTTTTGGGATAGAGCAGCATTTCCAACGAAGCGAGTTGCGGATGGATACCCAACTGGGCTGTTATCGGATCGGCTTTTTCCATCTGGTCCGTAGCATCCAGCAAGACCTCGAGTCTTATCGACTCCTCAGGCGGACCAGACAACCGCATGGCCTCACCCGGTGCTGCACCACCAGCCCCACCGCCCCCGTTGGCTGGCGTGGTGCGGGCCCGCAACGTGCGCGTAATCGTCTCCGGGTTGTATTGAAAGATGATGATGCTCGCCAGCGGATTGACCGGATCAAGACCGATCAATGCGCCTTTTTGCAAGCGAGGGGAATTGGGAAATGTGGTCATAGGGTTCTCGTTGCTTCAATCTGATTATGAACCGCCCACACCCCCTGCACCTGTAGCGTCCGACTGAGCGAGTCCCGGTTGTATTGCAACACGATGACGCGCTGCACCGCACCAGTCGCCGGATCAATCAGCACGATGCCGCCTTTGAGCAAACGCGGGGAGTTGGGAAACGTCGTCATGGGTTCCTCTTGTTTATTTGGTTCCTGACACCTTTTCTGATGACACCTTTTTGACACCTTTTCTGACACCTTTTCTGACCCAGTTACGGATTTACCTTATACACCATGGCCGGTAGGAGCACGGTCGTCACTTCACCTTTTTCGTCACCACCGTCCCGGAATTTCACGGCAGTCTTCATCTGTTTGACGCGCGCCAGCAAGGCAAACTGCTCTGCTTTGAGCAAGAGAGTGATTTTCACGCACTCTCCTGGGGCGACTTGAATGAATGTCGCTGACCCCGAGACGCCAAAATCGATATGAATCAAATCAGCATCGGGAACCGTTTCACTGCCATGGTGAAGACCTTGAGGAATGTTGATGCTGTCCAGGTCATTCAGGATTCCCAGGCTCGCTGGCGACTCGTTGACGATATATACCTGCAATAGGATCAGCGCGCTTTTCTCTTGCGCAGGCCGCTCAGCGAAAGCGATCACACAGATCTGAGGTCCACCGTTATTCATGATCATGACTCCCAATGGAGCATTCGCGGGGTCGACAATATTGAATAATTTCATGACAAACTCCCATCATGTGAACGTGCATGTGCCAGCTGCATTTTCCTCAACAAAGGTTTGCGCTGTAGGCGGGTTGGTTCCAGGCCCGTGAGCGACTTCGTTTGCCCATGCCGCGTTGACCGACGCATTCCAGGTCGCGACGATGGCAGGCAAGGCCGCCGCGCACAGCGCTCCCGTGGCGAAGTTTTGCGGCAATCCCCCGGCTGTGTTTGCGGCGGCGGCGGCGGCGCGCGCCCCGGCAGCATGGCTGTTCTCGTGAGCCAGAGTGGCGGCCAATCCGGCGGGCAGTCTGGTACAGGTGGCGGCCTTCGCCACGCCATCGCTTCTCATGACCGAGTACGTCCCGGTCGGGAACACGGTAACGGCAGGAGATGCAGACCCGGCGACCAGCGTGCTGGTTACCGCGGGCGGTGCCGCGGCCGCGCAGGAAGGTGGCGTAAATCCTGCAGTCGTCTGACCGTACGAACCTCTCGAAACGAAAGCGAATGTAAGTGGCGGAGGAGGGGGGGGAGGAGGAGGGGGGGGAGGAGCGGGTTGTCGTTGCAGCAAAGGGACCGCAGTGCTGCGTTCGACGATATGCTGGCCTTTAAGGGGACTGGCTGCGCCTTGCTGAATTGTGTGGGCCAGCTCATGCGCCAGAAGACGCTGACCCTCGGCTTTCCCCGGTGTGTACTCCCCCGCACCGAACACAATGTTGTGTCCCACCGTGTAGGCACGGGCGCTCACCTCCCTCGCCGATTGCTCAGCGGCCGCGCCGGTATGCACCCGCACTCGGGAAAAGTCGTGCCCGAAACGCTGCCCCATGTCCGCCTGTAACGCCGGGCTCAGCGGGGTGCCGGGGCTGGCGAGTATGTGGTCTACGCTGGCGGGCGCCGTATCCGCCTGACCGGTCGGTTGCCCTGAGAATCGCTGGATGTGCAGTGGTGCGCCGTTGACGGCGGGATGTGCCAGCGCAGCCAATACCTGGTCGGCAACCCGGTCCGCTTCATGTTCCAGCGGGTCGTTACTCGCGCCAATCGTGAGTTTTCGCTGCATGCCGGGAAGGCGCGACACTGAAACACTAGCGACGGGCGCACAGTGATCTTTGGGTTTGCGTAGTAGATTCCTCTTTTTCTTCTCGCATTCCGCGCACTCGCCGGATGGTCCAGGCGAGCCGCCGCAGGCGCACTTGCGTTGAAGCAGACCGCCGCGCACGGGCGTGAACGACGGGGACGCTGTCACGGTGGGTTTTGCGGGAATGAGTTGGTGAGTGGTCATCTGGACGCTCCTTCGACTGAATGAGTCTGACGTGGCGAAGCTGGAGACGGTGTGAGACCGCCATAGATGGCTTGAGCGATTTGATGGCCCAAATGCATGGACTGGTTGTTTTTGGTCAGTTGGATGGAGCCAGCGGAAAAGTGCGGTGTGGCGCTGGAAGAGGAATCGCTCAGGCCTTGTTGGGTCAGGAGGCGGGACAGTTCCGCTTCGACGGCGGCTTGTACTTCCAAGCCTTGCCCACGGGTAAGAGGCAGGCCGTCCAGAAGTAGTTCCTCGATATGCAATTCGATCGATGGTTGCGGGTTGTGAGTTGCGGGTTGCGGGGTCATTTCCAACCTCCGATCTCGGTTTCGGTGAGGGGCTTTTCCAGCTTGGCGTATTCGCTGCGAGCGGCGCGGATTAGGTGAGACATGCGCACGGGTTCACCGGCGTCGGCGGCGAGGAAGGCTGCGTTGAGGGCGATGTTGCGGATGTGGCCGCCGGCCACGTTGAGGCGGGCCAGTTTGTCCAGTTGCAGTCCGTCTGTCGGTGTGCACGAGGGGAAGATGCGACGCCAGATTTCGGCGCGCTGGGCTGTGTCGGGGAAGGGGAACTGGACGACGAAGCGGATGCGGCGCAGAAAAGCGGTGTCGAGCGCCTGTTTCATATTGGTGGTCAGGATGGCCAGGCCGCGGTAGGCCTCCATGCGTTGCAGCAGGTAGCTGACTTCGATGTTGGCGTAGCGGTCGTGACTGTCTTTCACCTCGCTGCGTTTACCAAACAGCGCGTCGGCTTCGTCGAAGAGCAGGATCGCGCCCCCTTCTTCGGCCGCGTCGAATACGCGGCGCAGATTCTTCTCGGTCTCGCCGATGTATTTGCTGACCACAGCGCTCAGGTCGATGCGATAGAGGTCCAGCCGCAGTTCGCTCGCCAATACCTCCGCAGCCATCGTCTTACCAGTTCCGCTGGATCCCGAAAAAAGAGCGGTGATCCCCAAACCGCGCGAGCCCTTCGATCCGAATCCCCAGCTTTCGTACACAGTGGCCCGATTTCGAACGTGTGCCGCGATCTCCAGCAATATTTCGCGCTGCGCGGCTGGAAGTACCAGATCATCCCAACCCGCCGCCGGCTCGATACGCTGAGCCAGATTTTCCATGCGTGGGCGCGCCTGCACACGGCAGGCGTCCCAGAGATGGTGACCAACGAGTGGTGAGTCGTTCGCAGCCGACTCGGCGCAGGCCGCACGAATCGCCGACGGACTCAAGCTGAACTGGGTAACCAGACGGTTCACCTGGCCATTCAACAGACTTGCCGCTTCGCCGAGGGCGTGTTGCCAAACAACGCATTGCTCGCCGGCACTCGGCTTAGCGACATCCAGTGTAATCCTTTGCCGTTCCAGCGCCGGGCGTCGTTCGCGACTGGTCAGGATCAAGGGGCAGCCAGTCCGCTCGACGAGCCTCGCAACCGCATTGGCTCGTGTGGCATCGACAATGTCCAACTCATCGCAGTCGATGAGCAACGCCGTCGAACTCAACGCGGCCTCGCGCAACAGGAGACGCGTCAGAACCTCCAGCTCCGACGCACTGGTTGGGATGAACTGGGCAGGTATCACGCTCAGACCAAGACCCAACGCGGCGCAAGCGGCCACCGCGATGGCGCGTTTGCCCTGCAGTTCATCGCCACACAACTGGATCACTGGCAAATCGGTCCGGCGATTCGCCTGGGACCACTTGGTTGCGATCTGTTCCGCCAGCACGGCGTGAGACGGCACCAGGTCGCCGGCAGACCGTACCGGCTCGACAAGGCCCACCAGCCGCTGGTCCAGGTGTGGAGTCCCCGTCAGAAAGTGCAACACGCATTCATCAATCCGCAGCGGATTGAGCGTAAGCGACCCGCCGCCCTCAATCTCGATCAGTCGCCAATGACGCAGCAAACCTGCCGGTGTCAGCGCACTCCAGTGGGGATTCGGTAAAGCTGCCAGAGCCAGGCCGAATGTCGGGTGAGCGCGCGTGAGATCGCCCTGAGCGGCCGCGCACAGCGATGCAAAGCTCGCATCGAGTTCAACCCCCGCACTTACGAGCAGCACATCGCGTTCGAACGGCGATAAACCAAACGTCGCGCACAGCGTTTCCAACGCGGGCCGCGAAGGCATAGCGTCTGCCGCTGCCTGCAACGCCTGTTGTGTCTGACTTGGCCCGGATGCAGCAGCAACTTTTTCCCCCGCCCGCGCAGCGTGTTGTTCCAGTATCTCACGCACCACAGCCAGCGCGGCCGTAAGGTAGCGTTGGTTGGCAGAAACCCAATTGTCGGTCACCATCTTGTTCATGGGATCGTCACCTTGGGGAAGTCGTAGGCACCAACCGCATCAACACCAAGCGGGCTCTCTGCCCCATCTACCTGCACGCGAACCAAATATACGGCCACATTCACACCCTTTAGCGCTGAAAACGTCATAGAATTGCTGCTGCTCGGTGACTTAGCTGAAAAGCTATAAGCTCTCGGCTCGTTCGCCGGGACTGTGCCGACCCGATTGAGCAGCAACACCACACGCTGTCCTGTTTGTACGGGTGGAGAGAGCGTTACAATGACTTCCGTCTTGCGGAGGTCGCCCGCACCGGATGTGGATGCCGTTACGACCGTGATCGCAGGATGCAATACGAAGGGTGCAACGTTTGATTCAACGCCTCGATGAGGAGTCTGAGGCGTGCCCAGCATCATTGAATGAACCACCTGGACACCCTGCACACCCGCTCGAAGCGTTCCAGCCATGAGCGGTGGTTCGGCGAGCGTCAGGCTGATCTCCGTGTCACTTACAGAAGTTGGCTTGATCAGGTCGCCATCGCCAATCCGAATGTGTGTGATATCGCCGCTCAATCGCTGGCCCTGAATCACCAGCGTATCACCGACAACGATCGGTTGATTTGGTCCAGTTTGCGAGCGGATTTCTTCGATGACCGGCTGGCGAAACGGTGCGACATACAGATTGCGTTCCCGTACGGGCAAAGGCGTTTGGTGCGACTCTTCGCTATCGATCAAAATGACACTGCCCTGGTACGCAACAGACAGAACATAAGGCGTCTGAAAAAAAACGGACCAGAGTTTGGACAACTCCTCCAGCGAATGTGCGACAGGAGTGAATTTCACCAATTCCACTTCATCCGCCAAATTGGAAAGGCCCAGGATCGGAATATGACTCGTGATCGCGCTGCGAATCGACGTGCGAGTCAGCACTGGAATCGTATGGAATGTCCTCACCACGCTGCCGAGCAGGCGTTGGGGTTCGAATTGATCCTCATTTCCATAGAAAGTCACAAGGTACTGCAGGTCGAGGGCTACGTGCGGGCGACCCACCAACTGGCCAGCCGAATTTCGCGTGGGCAGATCGGTATTGCGCAAAGCGGCATTGGGAGTCACCTGATACAGATAAAGGTTAACGCGTGGTTTGCCATCGCCTGGTGTATCCGGCCGTCCCAGGGTTACATCGGCACCTGCGACATCGTTACCTACGGGGGTCTGCAAAATTCCCTGGAGCGTCGCGGTCACTGTGGCAATAGCTAAAAAGTTGCTCATTTTAGCCCCTTTTCGCCGCGATTCAGGTAATCGTCCAATGAGAGGTTTGGCTTGGCGCGAGCGGGTGTGGGGCGTTCAACCGCCGTAGCGGGCGGCAGGATGGCTCGCACTTCAACTCGTCCTATGCTGACTCGAATCACCGGAGGCGCAGAATCGTTAGACGACATGGCGGGCTCACGGTGATCGAAGCTGGCTTCGGGCTGCGGCCGCGCGTCTTCGGTTCGGCGAGCGGTACGTTCAACCCTGGGTCTAACGAACACTTTGCTACCGCCTGCCGTCTGTTCCAAATGCCCTTCCGGCACATGCGACAGGAACTCGATCGCGGCGTTCGATTCCGCGCGTGGCAATTGCGTGTGTTGCCCTGCAGTCTGGTTCGAATGTTCAAGCGGATCAAATGGCAGAAGCAGCGAGTCGGCGGCGGCTTGTTCCGTTCCTTGTTCCAGACTCGCCAGACCGGCTTTCTCATCACGAGAGAAGGGCTCGTTTGCAATTGCTTTGGCGGTATGGGATTCGGCACGCAGTTCCGACACTAAGGGATGCCGAAATGTTTCCTGCGGGAAATCCAGGCCCTCGCGGGACAGGGGCATTGTCGCCTGCGCTGGATTCGTGGTCGATGCCTGGGCTTCACCTGGAACTTCGAATTCGGACGTTGCATCTGACTGGAGAATGGCCTTGGGATTCGTACGTGTCTCCCGGGAATTGGCGTGAGCCTTTGCGATTCCATTCGGCGCAATCGGTTCCAGCGTTGAAGCCAAGCGCTCAGGGGATCGATGTGTCGGAGCATACGTCGAATCAGTCGACCGCTCGGGAGCCGATGCCTGCTCTTCAACGAGTACGTCGGAAAAGAAGGAGGTAGTGGGTGCCTGGGCAAAGCGCGAGCCGAGAATCGGCTGCACAGGCGGTGTCAGCCCTTGTGTTCGGTCGGCGAGTCGGGTGAAAAAATCCATTATGCACCCACCATTTCCAGATAAGCCTGCCGACGTCGAGCGCTCATGGCCAGGATATCCGCTTCCCGCCAACCGTAGGCACGTGCCAGAAAATGCACCTCGCGCAGCAACCTCTTCGCTTGCGTGGCAAGTTCCGCCCAAAAAAAAGTGACGATGTCAAACAGGGATTGCCAGCCGTGCGCGCACGCCGGACACGTCACGTCCAACAGTACTTCCTGCAACGTATCACATTGCAACATATGGGCCGCCACGTATGCGAGCACAACCTCCGGTAGTTCTTCGCACGTTACGGTCGTGCCTGCTTGGCGGGATTCCTGCAAGCATCGTTGGATTAGTAACTTTCTGGCTTGCTGCGAATCATGACAAGCCGCGGCGGAAATCAAATCGCGGCTGTTGGGCAGGCGGAAACGCAGCTCAAATCCCTCTACCGAAATGGATCGTTCGTCGGTTGCGACTTCCGCCGGTCCGGCTCCGCAAATCTCCGAAACCCCAAAGCTGAATTCCAAACGTTCCCTGCACTCCGGGCACTCAACATAACCACGTAGTTCCTGACCAAACAGCTGCTGGCGAAGTCTGAACAGCAGGCGGTCTCGTTCTCCGAGACTAAGATCGGCCAATTGATCCATGCTTCGCTCAGGATACGTCGCAGCTAGGACGGTCAAGGCTTGGTCGAAAGGACCCTGCCGCTCGCCCAATTCCCAAATACGCAGGATGTCGGTCGCGGTCAAAGAACACATAGCTTATGTAGGCTCGGTAAACGTTGGTTCATTTGGTTCGGAGACTTCGTAGTCTCGCTCCCACCCTTCGTTCTCCAGTTTGATGGTCTGAATCGCGATCGCGTTGGCGTTGGCATCGAGATCGGGCTGAGCTTGGAATTCAGAGACCCAGCAGCGGTACACTTTGTAGGCGATGGCCAATTGTCCGGCCTCGTTATAGAGTTCGATGATGATGTCCTTGCGAAAGTCCTTGAGCGACACCTCCGCCCCCAGACCGGACCCATAATTCCAAACCTTGTTAGCCCACTGTTCGAACTCTTTGTCGTGGGTCACCCCACGCTCCAGGGTTATAGCCTCGTACTTGGAGCGGCCTGGGGACTTGCGTCCACTGCTGGGATCTCCGCCTTCACGATGTTCGACGACCTCAGTCGTGCGCTTGAGAGATCCCACTTTGCTTACGCCAGCGACGTATTTCCCATCCCACTTCACACGGAATTTGAAGTTTTTATAAGGATCAAATCGCTGCGCATTGACACTGAACTGAGCCATGTTGCTTCTCCATGGAATGCTCGTCGAAGGAACTCATTAACTCACTAAGTTACGATTTCGCCAGCAATCTGTTGGATCTTGATGATCACAAACTCAGCCGGTTTCAGAGGGGCAAAGCCCACGACAATATTCACGATGCCTTGATTGATGTCGTCCTGTGTGGTTGTTTCCTTGTCGCATTTGACAAAGTAGGCTTCACGGGGCGACCTGCCTTGAAAGGCGCCTTGTCGAAACAGACTCTGCATGAAAGCGCCCAAGTTGAGGCGAATCTGCGACCAAAGCGGTTCATCGTTCGGCTCGAAGACAACCCACTGCGTACCTCGATAAAGGCTTTCTTCGATGTAAAGAGCCAGTCGTCGTACCGGCACGTACTTCCATTCCGACGCCAACATATCTGCTCCACGAAGAGTACGGGCACCCCAAACGACTCTCCCAGTCACGGGAAAGCTTCGCAAACAATTCACCCCGAGCGGATTGAGTTGTCCGTTCTCGCCGTCGTTGAGCTTTATCGAAATCTCGGCCACGCCAATCAAGGTTGCCTCAATTCCTGCCGGCGCCTTCCAGACACCGCGTGTGGCATCGGTGCGGGCCATCACACCCGCAACTGCACCGCAAGGTGCAAACTCGGTCAGCCGACCGTCTTGCAATGGGTCCGGCAAACGTATCCTTGGGAAGTAAACCGCAGAGTTTTCATTTCGCGCGAGGCCCCAGTTTGCACTGTCTAGTCCCGTTGCCGCAGCCGTTACGTTGGCGACTTCGTTCCAGGTATCAAGAGGGTCGACGATGTATAATGCTCGCCGCTTTCGGCAGTAGGCTGCCGCAGCCGATCGCGTTTGCGAACCTACATTTCCACCAGGAGCATTTCCGAGTGGCGGGATACACAGCAAGTTAAACAAATCAGACTTCTCGAGCGTCCAGATGCCTTGTTTTGATGCTTCCAAAGTAGGCGCAGAAATCTCGGCGTCCGTGATTGGATCACCGTCGCTTCCGTCATTCTTAAACGCCAATGAGAAAGCGTTATCGGTCATCGGATCAGCGCCAGCCGGGGGAGTTGCATGTGGCGGATTGGGGCGCGTAGCTGGGACGTTGCCCTTGACCCGAGCCAACCTCGATTCCTGTTCCAGTACGCTTTTAATAAACCGCTTATTTGCGAGTTCCGTCGATACGTTCAGGAACGTCTCAGTCGCGCCAGTCCCCGTGTCACGCACGGTCAGATTGAACAACGTGCCTGCTCCCTCCCCAGCCATCAACGGACGAGTGTTGTGGTCAATGCGAATACGCAAACTCTCACTCCAAAGACCTGGATTGGCGGCCACAAGCTCCAATCCGTTGAACGAAACGGTTGCGGCGGTCGCATCTTTGTGCACACGAACTATCAGCGCATCGCCTCCACCATTACTAAAGAAATGACTCACCGCATAACCTAAGGTGCTGTCGCGCCAAAGTGTCCCAAATTTGCGTTCGAACTCAGCAAAACTCTGAACACGCACCGGCTCATTGACCGGCCCTCGCAATGTTCGACCAACAAATGCTGTTATCGAAGTGGCAACGCCGGTGATGGTCCGTACGCCGCTAGCAACCTCTTCAATGTACACACCGGGATAAGTGACTTGCGTGGGCATGGCAGTACTTTCATGGTGAAACGATCACTCGTGTCTTCGAAAAGCGAAAGGCAAGATGAGTTCATGATGCGCCTTCCCTATTCCGCTCGTCAAGTCTTTTCGACCCATTTTATGTGATTTGCCGATTTACCGACACAATTTCCTTGATGTTTTCGTGTGTAAGCTTGTTTCTGAAAGCCATCAACAAGCTTTGAATGACAACTCAGATTTCGGTCAAAACACCGAGGAAAGGGGGGCGTTTTAATGGCGGCTAAGGTAATCTACATGGTATCCCAACGGGGCCTGGGCGTCCATTCGCTCGGCCTTGCTTGGCTTCTCCAAAGCGATTCCTGCCAAGCCGCGCAGTTTCCAAAAAAAGCTGAACCTGAGTGCGTCTATTTGCAACCGCTTGATTAAGCTGCTATTCTTGCGTCTTAAATAGAAATTGTTTTATACTCGCCCATCTTGCCAACTGTATACAAAGCCCCTAACCCATAAAATATGTGTGGAATCGCTGGAGTCATCAACGAGGAAAGAGAGTTAGTTTACTCCTCAATCCTGCGCATGGGGCATGCAATGATGCATCGCGGAATGGATTCAACTGGCGAGACAGTAGATCGTTTTGGCCGAACGAACATTGGACTGGGCCATCGACGACTCGCCATTTTGGATCTTTCGCCTCTCGGTCAGCAACCCATGTCGAGCGAAGATGGACTTCACCGACTGGTTTTCAACGGCACCATTTATAATTTCCAAGGACTTCGTCGCGAATTGGAGAATGAAGGGGACGAGTTCAAAAGTCATAGTGATACCGAAGTGCTATTGCTGGGATTACGTCGGCATGGAGTGGAGTTCCTTCGGCGCATGCAAGGCATGTATGCCTTTGCTTATCTAAATAGGGAAAACCATTCGCTGATTCTGGCTCGCGATCCAGCAGGCATCAAGCCACTCTACTATTACGAATCCGACAAGACGCTGGTTTTTGCGAGCGAAGTGCGAGCGCTGCTCGCATCGGGGGCGACGACGGCCACCGTATCACAGTCCGCTGTCGCCAATTTTTTTGCTTACGGTGCCGTGGCTCAACCGACTAGTATTTTTTCAGGCATCTATTCCGTCAAACCTGGAAGCTGGAGGGAATATCGAGCGACCGACACGAGTGTTCGGCTTCATCGTGAGCACGTCTGGTGGACTCCGCCGGAAGTTGATTTCAAGACCGACATCAGTGACGCTATCCATCACACCCGCGATTTACTACATAGTGCAGTACGTGACCATTTGATCGCAGATGTTCCAGTGGGAGTCTTCCTTTCGGCTGGCGTTGACAGCACCATATTGGCGAGTGTCGCGCACGCTTACGATCAAGAGGTTAGAGGGTTTACTGTTACCCTGGACGATGAACCCGATATGGATGAGTCGGAAATCGCTGGTGCGACGGCTGCTCGTATCGGCATGGAACACGTTCCTATACGCGTCAGCAAACACGATGCGTTGGACGCAACCATGGACTGGTTTGGATCCGTGGATCAACCATCCATTGACGGTCTCAACACGTTTTTGATTTCCAAAGCTGTTCGCAAGTATGGAATCAAGGTTGCCTTGAGTGGATTAGGCGCGGACGAATTGTTTGGTGGCTATCCAAGTTTTCAGCAGGTTCCAAAAATCGCGCGGCTGGCGCACCATCTCCGTTGGATTCCGAGTAGTGTGCGCCGCAAGTTGGTGCAGCTTGCCACTTTGCAGCAGCCACAACAAGTTTCCGAAAAGCTGCAGGACATGTTCGCGATCGAACCAAGGATCGGGAAATTAGCCACCATGCGTCTCCGACTCATGAGCAACCGCGAACTCGCTTCGCTTGGTTTGAATTTTGAGTTGCTCGGCCTAAACGAATGCGGTTTGCCAGATGCATCCATGGATTGGCAGCCTCGCGATGGTAGCTCGCCAGGCTGGGCCGTATCGATCGCTGAAACGCGGTACTACCAAGGCGATGTCCTGCTACGGGATTCGGACGTCAATTCGATGGTCCATTCGCTCGAATTACGAGTCCCGTTTCTCGACCAAAGGCTGCTCGATTGGATTCATACGTTGCCAGATGCCGTCCGATTTCCTGCTAACGGCGAGGCCAAGCACCTGCTCCGTGAATCGTTCAAGAAGGAACTTTCCACCACCGTGTTGAATCGTCCCAAAACCGGTTTTAGTTTGCCGATCGAACGCTGGATGGTGGGGGAACTGAGGCCACTGTGCGAGACCAATATTGACTACTTGTCCGAATCGGGAATGGTTGACAGTGATGGCGTCCACTCGATTTGGAAGGAATTCCTCCGACAGCCCAACAAGCGATCTTGGTCTCGCGCGTTTGCTCTGGTCGTGCTTGGCGACTACATCCATAAGTTATCGCAGATAAGCACTCTTTCCCATCCGATTCCTATGGCAAGCTAAGTAGTCGCGGACGCGAGAGCCAGCCTAGGCGAGCGGCAGAGTGAAAACTACCTGCCAAAGGTTCCATTGGGAGAGCGAGCCTGCATTGGGAGAGCGAGGCTCCTGCCGAGCTTGCATTTGGTTCGGCAGGAGCCTCTCCCTCCCGGTATTACAATGCTGCCGCTCGCCCTTGTACTTTCATAATGCTTTTGATGGCTTAAGTTTGCTGTGCCAAAAACCGTAAAAAAAGTAGATACATAAACCGACAATCAACCAAACGACCAAACGCATCCAGTTTTCACTTGGCAGTGAAAGCATTAACAAGACGCAAAGGATGATACCTAGCGAAGGAAACACCGGTGAAAAAGGGCATCGGAATGGGCGAATGCGATCAGGATCCGTGTACCTTAGGATCAATACCGAAGTGCAAACAAGGGCGAACGCAAAAAGAGTTCCAATGTTGGTCAGGTCAGCCAAAATGCTTAATGGTAGGAGGCTTGCAGCGGTGGCCACAATGACCCCGGTTAATACGGTCGACTTGTAAGGTGTCTTGAATTTTGGGTGAATCGAACCAAAAAAACTATAGGGGAGTAAACCATCTCGCGCCATTGCCAGGAAAATCCTGGGTTGCCCCATCATCATCACAAGCAACACCGAGGTAATTCCTGCGATTGCACCCACGGTAACGATGAATTGTGCCGATTCAAATCCTACCTGTTCGAACGCACTCGCTACCGGTGCGTTAATGTCGATATCTTTGTAGTTTACCATTCCCGTCAGAACAGCTGAGACCGCGATATAGAGGACTGTGCAAATCAGGAGCGAGCCAATGATTCCGATAGGCAAATCACGTTTTGGATTTTTAGCTTCTTCGGCCTGGGTTGAAACCGCATCAAAGCCTAGATAAGCGAAGATCACGCCCGCAGCCCCCGCCATCATGCCTTTGTCTGTTCCCCCAAACATTGGCGAACCAAAAAATGTGATTCCGCCGTAACCGTAGGGAGCGAAGTCTCTCGTCCAATTCTCGACGTTGACGTAGGAAATTCCTGCCACGATCACAAACAATACGACGCTCACCTTAATGGCAACCATGATTGCGTTGGTGAAGGCACTTTCGGTAACGCCTCGTACCAGAATGCAAGTGACGATAGCGGTAATGAGAATCGCAGGCAGGTCAAAGTAAAAGCCGGTTGGGAAAAACGATCCAGCATTGACGGCCACACTTCCTCCAGTCGCAAGTGTGTAGTCTATGGCCGTGTCCTTGCCGTTGTAATCGAACGGAGCTTCGGAAAATCGATGCAAAGACCCACCCGAATCAAAAATGGTAACATGGAATTGGTGGAGCAATTTCTGAAGGTATTTCGACCAACCGTGCGCAACCGTCGAAGACGCGACGGCGTACTCTAGGATCAAATCCCAACCAATGATCCAGGCCATCAACTCACCCATGGTTGCATATGCATAGTTGTATGCGGATCCAGCCACCGGAGCCATCGACGCAAATTCTGCGTAGCAAAGCGCTGCAAATACGCACGCGAGCCCTGCAACTACGAATGAAAGAATGATAGCCGGTCCTGCTTGATTTGCCGCTGCCTTGCCTACCAGCACAAAAATCCCTGTTCCGATAATTGCACCAACGCCCATTGCCGTTAGAGAGATCGGCCCTAGGGATCGCTTCAAACTATGGCCTTCTTCCATGTCACCCACGATGGCCGTAAGTGACTTGGTTTGCATCAATTGTTTCCAAGACATCGAAATGGTACTTTCACGGTAGAAATTGCCTGAATAGAGGAAGCCCGATTCTAAAGCCTGCTGACCATCATTCAATAACACATACAGTCACAATTCCAAATAATTTAGGGTAAGGCGAGATTTGAATGGAAATTTAGTTTGGACTGCGCCTTTCAAGCACTATCGTAAGCCAAAGGTCGCCCATGGTACGGGGGGTCCAGAAAGTAGGGCGGGGGCGCCACATTTTTACCTCTGCGGGAAACACTTCCAACGCGAACCCTCATTACCAGTCGCTCAGCCACCACAACGCCGGTCCAATGACTACAATGCCATCCTCAATGAAATAATGGCTTCAACCCGAACGTCTCCAATCGGAGTATACATTGGCATCACCCGCAATACGAACCCCACTTGATACTGCAAGAAGCAAAGTCTACTTTCGCGCCTTGCCGCTACTTTTTGTCTGTTACATCATCGCGTACGTTGACCGCAACAACGTTAGCATCGCTCAGTTGACAATGCCAAACACTTTGCCCGAGTTCACTAAGGCAGTGATCGGTTTTGGTGCGGGCGTGTTCTTTTTGGGGTATTTCCTGCTTGAGATACCAGGCACTTTGATCGTGGAGCGCTGGAGCGCGAGCAAGTGGATTTGTAGGATAATGATTACTTGGGGATTAATTGCAGCCATGACGGCTTTTGTAACCAAGCCTGTCCACTTTTATGCGATTCGATTTCTATTGGGATTAGCGGAAGCTGGCTTTTTCCCAGGTGTGATTGTCTATCTAACGCATTGGTTTCCAACCCGCGACCGCGCGCGGGCGCTATCCATCTTTTTGGTCGCATCGCCTATCGCGATGATCATCGGCAACTTTACTTCGCAGTTAATGCTCGATATTGGTGAGAACGGCAACGCACTTTTCTTTGGACTGAAAGGTTGGCAGTGCATCTTTATCTTCTGGGGAATTCCAGCGGTGATCATGGGGATTATTGTTGTTTTTGTTCTGACCGACCGGCCGAGACAGGCAAAGTGGCTCACTCAAGAAGAGCGTGACGCCTTAGAAGCTGAGTTAGAGAAAGAAAAGGCCTCGCATAGGTCACCAAAGCATGTATCGGTGATTGCAGGATTACTCAATCCGAATGTGCTTATGCTCGCTTTGGCTTACTTCGGCGTTGTTACTGGCAACTACGGAATCGAGATTTTCCTTCCTAGTATTTTGGAAGACTGGTATGGTTTAGGTTCTACAAAAGTTACGTTGCTTGCCATGATCCCATCAGCGTTCGTGATTTTTGGGCAGCTATTCATTGGCTGGAGTTCCGATCATTTTCATGAACGACGATGGCACGCGACCGCTCCGATTGTGGTCGGCGCAATCGGTCTAATATGCGCTACGCTTACTCAAGGAAATCTCGTCTTAACGTTGATCTGTTTTACGGTCGCGGCGACTGGAATGAAGGCGTATATGCCCGCTTTTTGGGCGTTGCCCAACATGTTCTTGACCGCAGCAGCAGCGGCAGGAAGTATCGGACTGATCAACTCGGTTGGTAACCTCGGCGGTTTTCTCGGCCCAACCGTGGTTGGAAAAGTAAAGACGCTCACTGGTTCGTACGACATTGGCCTATACTTTTTGGCTGTCACGTGCCTCATTTCGGCTTCGGTTGTTTTTCTGATGCCATATCTCCATAGCCGTCTGTCCAAACTAAGAAGTACCACGGCCAAATTGCAGGCTCTTGGCGTTGTTGTAGCGTTCATGCTGCTGCTCTTCCTTGGTGGTAACTGGTGGGTTGGGCAGCAATTGAAACCGTGGGGCTTAACGCGCCACGACGTCGCTGCATCGGAGTTGAAGGACGACAAGTATGTTGAGTTGATGGCGATTTCCATGGACGATTGGTTCATCAAGCGACCCAAAATCCGAGATGCTCTCGTTTTTCGCCTCGATGAATTGAAGGCCAGTTGCAGCAGTCTCGCAGAGAACCCACCGAAGCAGATTACCAAAATCGGCCTCCAACAGAGGCTTTCCAAGACGTTGACGACAATTGTTGACGACGTTGGAACGCTAAAGAGAGACTTGAGCGAACGAGACAAGGCCAACGACAACCGTTATCGAATGACTGTGGAGAATGGTCTCTCGGTTGCTGATGAAAAGCTTCGATCTGCCCAGCATACGATCCGTGGACTAGCGACGGAGAACTGAGCTAAGGCGGCCTTTATGTGGTGGTCACTGAAGGCCGCGAGCCTCTAAAACTCCACCGAGTCCACCAAGAAAGGAAATCCTTAATTCCCGTGAAAGTAATCACCAGCGAAGTCGAAAGAACTAGGATGTTTCAGCAGGTAGATCGTTGGTCGCGGTGGACGATGCGGAAACCGAATTTACGGGGCAGTTCCATATTGGGAGACCTCGTTCTGCTTCCAGCCTTGTTGCTCGGTCCACTGGGACTATGCCTTATGCCGCGTAAAATTCCGAAATAACCGATCGATTCTCCAAAGCCAAACAACCTTGAAGGAGTTCTACAACGACTACAGAAACATCAATTCGAAAGCTACCTGTACAAAGGAAACGCATAGGAACAATCTCGAAATATCTGATTGCGTTCGTGGCCATTGTCGCAGCGACGTGGATCCGAATGCTGGTTGATCCAATCGTCGGTGATCGTCACCCATTTGTTACGTACATTTTGGCGATCATCTTTACCTCATGGTGTTGTGGCCTATGGCCCGCGGTATTTGCACTAGTTTTTGGATTTCTCGCGGCTGCCTACTTCTTTGCAACTCCGCGAGGTTCGATCGCAATTTCTGGACTTGATATGCAAGTCGGACTGGCGCTTTACATCGTCGTGGGGTTTTCAAGCATTTTGTTTAGCGAGTTGATGCAACTGGCAAATCGACGCACCGAGTCCATCGCAAACCAACTTAAAAACAAGCAAATCGATCTCGAATTGGAAATTCAAAGGAGGCGCAATGCGGAGGAAGAACGGATTACCCTGTTGCGACGGTTTGTAAGTCTCCAGGAGGAGGAAAGACGGCATATTTCCAGGGAGCTGCATGACCATTGTGGACAAGAAATCATCGCATTGCAGCTGGGAATGAAACGAGCAGTCGACATAGTCAAAATAGAAGACCAAAGAGAGGCTAATGCGTGCTTTCGGGAAGTAAACGAGATCCTGGATAGATTGTCAGGAGAAATTCACGATTTGGCGTTCGACTTGAGACCACCTTCTCTCGATGAACTTGGGCTTCATACCGCGATTGGAAGTTTCGTAGAAGTTTGGAGTCAGCGAGTTCAGATTTCAGTTGATTTCGAATGCCGAAACTGGGAGGAAAATAGACTTTCTTCGGAAGTTTCCCTTACGCTCTACCGAGTGCTCCAAGAGGCGCTAACCAACGTAGCTAAGCATTCGGAAAGTAGACACGTTAGTATAGTACTGGAACTGCAAAGAGACTTCGCCGTCGAAATCGTCGAGGATCAAGGGATCGGATTTGAGGTCGATGCCACAGCCGACAACTCAACGATTCGCCAGCCACTCGGACTCCTTGGAATGAAGGAACGACTTGCATCGGTTGGCGGAACTCTAGAAATTGAATCTGCGGCTGGCAAGGGTACAACCCTTTTTGCTAGAGTCCCAATAAAGCCGAACAAGGAATAGTCACTTGAATCCCATTTTTGTACTGCTGGTCGAGGACCACCAAATTGTTCGGCAGGGATTGAAACTGCTCATCGATGCCCAGCCTGATATGAAGGTCATTGGCGAAGCCTCCAATGGCAAGGATGCGATAACTGCGATTCTGGAAAGCAGTCCACATGTCGTCGTTTTTGACATCAGCATGCCCGAAATGAATGGCATTGAAATGGTAAAGGAACTGCGTCGTGGGGAGAATCGGAGCAGACTTCTTGCACTCACTGCAAATTCAGACCGCGCCTATCTCAATGCCTTGGTTCAATTGGGGATTTCAGGATATCTATTAAAACGCTCCGCAGCGACGGACTTGATCGCAGCCATACGCAAAGTCGCTAGTGACGGAAACTTTCTCGACACGGGGATAGTCCGCGATTTTGCCGATGACGTTTTTTATCCCAAGCGATTGTCGGCGACAACTGTCGGTGGAGTGATCAGCGAACGCGAGGAGGAAGTTATCCGATTAATCGCGTGTGGATTTAGCAACAAGGAGGTCGCAGCAAAACTGGAGATCAGCGTAAAAACGATCGAAACTCACAAAGCTCGAGCCATGGCAAAGTTGCAGTTAAATAGTCGTTCCGAGCTACTGCGTTTTGCAGTAGCGAATCGCTGGCTAGACTTCGATCGCTAAGTAGCCGGATTTAATCAAAATTCTCGACCGCGAACAATTGAAAGTCTACGAATCCAGCTTCTCTTGCCGCATCCATGCAACCGACCGTCGCGCCATGGAAACTGTCTACATGGGCCTGAATCACGATGCGCGGCAATTGATCCCCTGCATGAACTCGGAAATCCCTAAGAATCGTAATTAGCTCTTGCTTGCTGGACGCATCACTAGTTTGCCCATCGTCCAAAACTACCGTGTAGGCGTTGAACTCGTCCACTTGAACGACAAGCTTTTCGATCCTATCGTCCATTTGTTGCTGTACTGAATTCTTGCTGGGTTGATCTGTTTGCGGAACGGAGGTGCGAATGACCTTTTGAATGCTGAAAGACGCCGTCAGCATAAAGAAAATCAACAACAGAAAAGCCACATCGACCATTGGAGTGATGTCCCATTCCAAGTCTTGTTCATCGTCTCCATGTTCCCTTTGGATGGATCGAGGCTGACGTTTCGCAGGCACGTTAAATGGAATCTCCGATTCCGCGTTGCCATTCGTTTCTTCCACGGAGAATGTAGACGACTGCAACGATGTGGCGGCCATGGCATCTGCCGTCGACGAATTGTTTTCGGCCTCCACGAATGGTTCCTCTATGGCAGGTGGCGTTCTTTTCTCATCGCCTAAGTTCTGTTTTTTGGGAACGACGATCTCGAAGCCACATGCCGGGCAACGAACATTCTTGCGCTCAAATCGATCATGAACGACCAAGTTCTTCTTGCAACCAACGCAATCGAAACGAATACTCATGGCCGCTGTTTAATGCTCCACCGCTATCATGATTTCTTGACCAGGGTTCAGTACACTCCCGACGGCTTGTTGCACTCGCATCATTTCGGAGGTCAACACTCTGGGCTCACCTTGAATCAGTACATATTTCTTTTTGACATCGTGGAAGGCATTTTCAACATACTCCGCGATTTCCGCCGACTGAACTTCTTGGTCAGCAGAGAATTTGCGTCCGGTTGGAGTGCTCACATTCGCCACATCCGACGAACCAGGTTTGACGACGAGCACAATGGCGTCATGCATCGCAGCCATATCGCCATTCTTTGCACTTGGGAGTTTTACGACGTTTTGCGGTGCCATCCTGGCAGATACCATAAAGAAAATCAGCAAAAGCAGAACTACGTCGATCATCGGAGTGATGTCGAATTCGCCGTCAAAGCCCTTTTTCTTGTGTTTTTTCGTACGGAGCATTTTCTTCTTTTCGTTCTTCACCAACTGCTTGCGTTTCTATGTTCCGTTCAGCGGGCGCGAAACTTGCGAAGCTGGTGGGATTCCCTTAGCACATCGAAAAATCGATTCATACCAAACACGGCGAGCTCTTCCAATTGTCGAATCCGATTGTTGATGAATGCCATGCCGGTCAACAAAGTCACGGTGATTAGCAAACCGTACAACGTGTGTTCCAGCGCCATCCGGATGTCGGCTAGTAGCTTCTTGGTTGGTTCCTCCGCAGTCGCGAGCTCCAGTGTTTCAAATGCACCCATCATGCCTGCCACCGTGCCAATGAGTCCAAGCATAGGAGAAGCTTTGATGAGTGTAGAAATCCAAGTAATTCTAGAGTCGATATCCGTCAAAACATCGAATTGAAATCGATCCATGACCCAACTCTCGAGCTTGTCTTGTTCCAGATTGCGATTTTTTACCGCTAAGGAAACCATCATCGGAACAGCACGCGAATCACCATCGCATAGGGCCTGTGCAGATTCAAAGTCTCCCTGGCGAATATGCTGTTCGATTGTATCCAAAAATTGATCTTGATCTGCCTCACTCCGAAAGCGTTTTTGAGCGACACGAGTCCAAACCAAGATCATGCAGTAGATTCCCCAAAACGCAGCCGCACCCAAAACATAATAGTCTGCGTGACCTACAAAATTATAAATACTCCCCATCAGCGACTCCACCTAAGCTCGTGTTAGTCTCTTCTCCGTCTCGCTTCGAAATGGCTCTCGCTTTGGATGATACAACCACACCACCCAAAGTCAATGAGAGGAGCCGAACGAGCTAAAGTTCAATCCCTGTCAGGTTTTTCCTGATTGTTTCCGCAAAGACTGGGCATAGACTGGAAATAACAGGCACGACTTAGGGCCGGAAACGGATTCGTTACAGTCGATGCGACTAGTCGTTTTCAGCAGGAGCCAGAATGGGATTCGATTGCCACACAGAATACCGAAAAACTGCGGCCCGATTTTCATGCAACGGGATCGTGCAACGAGCGTTGCCCTGCTTAATTCTTTTTGTTTGGTCAACCCTTTGCGTGGTGGATAATTGCTGGGCTCAGCAACCAAACGGAGTAGTGAAGCCAAAGGAGATAAGTTTCTTATATTGGCTTTTGCAAGTATCGGGGCCTATTGGAATCCTCATCTTCGCTCTTTCAGTTTATTTTGTTGCAGTCGCTTTCAAGCAGGCCTTCGAACTTCGCTTGTCCGTTGCGGCTCCGCCGGAGGTCGTCGATTTGGCGATCAAGTTGATTGAAGAAAAAAAGCCAAAAGAGTTAATGGCACTAGTCAATGACGACGACTCGTACTTTAGTCGAGCGCTGGTTGCCGGAATCTCGGAGTTGCGATTTGGAATTGATGAAGCTCGAGAAAAACTAGATCGCAAGGCGGAGTCATTGACCGTACAGATGGAGCGGTCTATCAGTATTCTCGCTGTTATCGGGACTTTGGGGCCAATGATCGGTTTGCTCGGGACGCTCAAGGGAATGATTAGTAGTTTTAGCGTGATTGCAATCTCGGGGGTTGCTCTCGATGCTGGCAAAGTCGCAGAGGGCATTTCCGAAGCCTTGGTAATTACATTCGAAGGGGTTTTGTTATCGGTACCTGCAATTTTCTTGTATTCCATTTTCCGAAATCGCATCTCGCAAATTTCCGTTGAAACAACAATGTTGGCCGACGACTCGTTGAGGTCCGTCCATCGTTTGCTTAAGTCCAAGCCCGTCTTACCGGACACGTCCGCATAGCATCTTTCCTTGCAACGGCCTTGCGTTCATCGTCGTAAAGTTTCTATTTCGCATGTCTACATCCCATAGCGCAGAACAGTGTGAGCCAAATCTAGTGCCAATACTGGATATGGTTTTCCAACTCATCACCTTTTTCATGTTGGTGATCAATTTCAAAGCGGTAGACGTCGACAAAGACTTGGTACTGCCTGTTGTGGGGGCAGCAGATCCAGCTGCTGAAGGGGATCAAGGCGACTTGCTCGTTCTCAATATACGCAGCGATGGAACAGTCCAAGTGCGAGGGACAATCCAACCTAGTATCGATCTTTTTCTGCGGGGAGAGTCACGGGTGGTATCTGCCCTTCGGGATGTCAAGCCCGATCAACCGCTTCCTGTTACAGCCGTTTTGCGGGCGGACAAAAAAGTTGCTTTTGAAACGCTCATGAAAGTCGTGGATACGTGCAAGGCAAATCGTTTCAGCAAAATTGACTTCGTGGTCGTTCGAAAAAAAGACGAATACAACCCTTAAGCTTGGAAGTGCAACGACAATGTTACGGAGATCCCGTCGCCGAAAAAGAAAGCACGCCGAAGCGGAGGTTCAATTAAATATGGCCGCCATGTTAGATATGGCTTTTCAGTTGCTGGCCTTTTTTATCTTGACTTTTCGAGCATCTCCAATCGAAGCGCAAATCGCCTTGAGACTTCCAGATAGTCCGCAAGCAACCAAAAGTACGAACGTACAAATCGATTCCAGTCCCCCGGACATCATGGACGACCTGAATTTCCCCTTGCCCATCGAACTCCATTCTCAACCAAGCGGGGAACTAGAGAAAATTGTGATCGGATCGAGGATCATGAAGTCGAATGATCCAGGTGAAACCATGCAATTGTATCGGCAAGAAATGGTTAGCCTTTTCGAGAAACCCACTTTTGATTCGGTCGTAATTCGAGTTGGAAAAGAGTTGCACTACGAACCACTCATGCAGGTGGTTGATTTATGTACGCGTCAAAAAGCGAAAGATGGTTCGCCGATGACAAAAATCTCTATCGTTCCACTCAAATAGCGACTTTGTCAGACAACGCAAACCCATGGCAAGCTCTCGTTTTCGATCCACCTGGAACAGTCCATTAGCGATTCCACGACTCGGCTTCTTGCTCTTTATTCTTGCGTTGGCGATCGTAGGCTTGCCAAGATTGCGTCTCGCTCGTGAAGGTGTGGAGCCGAGGCTTCCTGACTCCCAAGGGACTCCACGACTTAATTCCACCGACCATGGTTTTTCAACACTAGTTGCAGCGGACAAACTTCCTGACGGGATTGTCTCCGAAAAGCACATTGATTTGGAAAAAACCGCTAGCATGCCAACGGAGCATCTCGTCATAGATGCGCAAACCAAAGACTTGCTGTCGCTAGTGACGGACAACTCTCTCCGAATGGCCAAACGCGAAATGCCAGCCTATTGGGAGTTGGTTCGGAAGACCACAAACAGCTCGTTCAAGGAACTTTGCGAGGAAGCTAACTCAAGTATCAAGTTCAATGATCTCTACAGCGGACCTGCAAAGCACCGAGGGGAATTGGTTACTCTCGATATTGTCGTGCGTCGCGTAACTCGATTTGAAGCCGAACCTGGAAACTCTGCTGGCGTCAACAGCGTTTACGAAATATGGGGATCAACCGATCAGTCGCATGCTTGGTTGTACGTTTTTATTACGAATGAATTACCCAAAGGCTTCGACGAGGAAACTCTATTGAGAAAGAAAACCGGGTTCGCTGGTTACTTTCTGAAGTTGCTCGCTTACCACCCTGGGAGCGCTCCACCTAATGCAAAACCCCTGCTTGCACCTTTATTCGTCGGCCGGTTTGATGACATTCAACAAACAGAACAATCTTCGAAAAGCATGATGCCTGACTGGCCTACCTGGGCTAACATCGCGATTATATTCCTAGCGACCGTGTTTTTTACCGTCCACTTCGTGTTGGATGCCGAACAAAAAAAGCGAAGTAGGCGAGACCATCGCAATAACCTAAAAGCAGTAGATCCAACGTGGTTCGAATCGGATCAGGGGTGACAGCGGCAAAACTTCAATACGGCCGCTTATCGGAATGATTGGCTGGTTACCGACTCCCATCGCGACGTTGATTTTGGATGAAATCTTAAACAAAACGGCGAGACTTGGCGAACAAAATTTGCGTCCATGTGAATTGTTCGCGTGATTACTAAGTACGACTTTCTTGCTAGCGTTGCAATTATGCTACAGTACTGAACTGACGAGAATTGAAAGTACCATCCTGGCGAATCAAGGGTATTATGATTGGTGTTCAAAAGAATGCGAATTCCTAAAGTATCGTTGACCAGCAAGATCTTCATTGGACTATTTCTCGGTATTTTGATTGGCTGGATGTTTCCCAATTGGGGGTTGGCCGCCAGACCACTTTCCAACCTTTTTCTGAACTTGATTAAGTCGATCATCGCTCCATTGATTTTTGCGACGCTTGTTGTTGGAATTTCAGGAACGGGGGATATCAAACAAGTCGGAAGAATCGGTGCCAAGGCTTTTGTGTACTTCGAAGTCGTCACGACGCTGGCGCTGTTCATCGGTCTTTTCGCCGTAAACATTGCTCAGCCTGGCAAGGGGCTCAGCCTCTCCAACATACAAAAGTCGGAGAACAAGTCCGAATTATCCGAACGCGCTCTGGGTCTTTCGAAAGAAGCCGTTGAAGCAACAAAAAAAGCAGAGACACTAATTATCGATGGGAATGCATCGGAAGTAGCACAGCAGTCATCTCTCGCTGTCATACGCATCATTGAAGCTTCGCAAGTCTTGGCTAAGGGGTTAACCGCGGCAGAGCCGCCTTCGAAAGCACAGTCCTTTGGAGACATTATTGCACACCTTTCACCAACGTCGATCATCAAAGCGATGGCGGAAGGGGACGTCCTGCAAATCGTCGTATTTTCGGTGCTTTTTGCGTTGGCTGTTACTAGTATCGGAAAGGAAAAGAGTGCGCCGGTGGTCAAATGGTGCGAGTCGTTGGCGGACATTATGTTTCGATTTACCGAATTTGTGATGAAGTTCGCTCCCATAGGTGTTGGGGCAGCAATGGCTTATTCTGTCAGTCATAGCGGCCTGGAGGTCTTGAAAAACCTTGCCATGCTGGTCGGAACCCTATACGTTGCACTCCTCGTTTTTTGCCTAACCGTTCTATTGCCAGTGGCATTACTCTTCAAAGTTCCGTTGAGGGACTTCATCAATGCAGTAAAGACGCCAGCAATCATTGCATTTGCAACGACTTCCAGCGAGTCCGCTTTACCTAAAGCGATGGAGAATCTTGTCAAATTGGGATGTCCGCAACGAATCGTTGGTTTTGTTTTACCAACCGGCTATTCGTTCAATCTAGATGGGACCACCCTATATCTTGCAGTCGCATCTATTTTCGTCGCTCAAGCAGCTGGGATTGAACTGAGCTGGTCTCAACAGATCATCATGATGTTAACTCTAATGCTTACTTCCAAGGGTGTTGCCGGAGTACCGCGAGCATCCCTTGTTATCTTGCTTGGAACGTTGGCTTCTTTTCATTTACCTGTTGAAGGTGTCATTCTCATCCTAGGAGTCGATGAGCTAATGGATATGGCTCGCACGGCAGTAAATGTAGTCGGCAATTGCCTAGCGACGGTTGTCATTGCCAAATGGGAAGGTGCTTTTCGAAATGAGGAGTGGAAAGCAGAGATGAATGAAATGAATGGATTCCTGGTAGAAGTTTAGAATCCATCCGCTTACAGCATTACGCGGCACCCGTCTTACCTGTCAAATTCTGCAAAAGGTTCAATACCTCGTCCAGCGTCTTCTTCGCATCTCCAAAGAGCATCCTATTGTTCGCTTTGTAGAATAAAGGATTGTCCACCCCCGCGTAGCCAGAGGCCATGCTCCTTTTCAAAACGATGGATGTCCGAGCTTTCCATACTTCTAAAACCGGCATACCAGCAATTTGACTATTCGGGTCTTCTTGTGCGGCGGGATTGACAATGTCATTGGCTCCAATCACCAATGCGATGTCAGAACTAGGGAAAAGCCTATTGACTTCATCCATTTCGAAAACGATGTCGTACGGGACTTTGGCTTCGGCAAGCAATACGTTCATGTGCCCAGGCATTCGGCCTGCAACTGGATGGATCGCAAACTGCACTTCGACCCCTCGTTCTCGCAGCAAATTGGTGATCGCGCTAACCACATGCTGTGCGCGAGCCACGGCCAAACCATAGCCCGGTACGATGATGACACGCTTTGCATCACTCATCAAAATTGCTGCCTCGTTAGGGGAGATAGATACCACTTCGCCATGCATTTCGGGTGTTGCCTGGCTTGGTGAGGAACCGCTCTCTGCCCCAAATCCCCCAGCGATGACCGATAGAAATCGCCGATTCATGGCTTCGCACATGATGTAGGAAAGAATGGCACCGCTCGATCCTACAAGTGCCCCGGTGACGATCAACAAATCGTTGGAGAGCGTAAAACCTGTCGCGGAAGCGGCCCATCCGGAATAGCTATTCAACATCGATACAACCACAGGCATATCAGCACCACCTATCGCAATCACCAGATGAATTCCAAATGCCAGTGACGTTGCAAGCATTAGAAGTATCGGAATCGATCCGAACGTTTTCGATTCTGAGGCCACAAAGAAATAACCGAGAACAATAACCAAAATCAAACCGCTTAGGTTGAGCCAGTGCCTGCCGGGAATCAGCCAGGGCTTCCCGCCAATCTTTCCCGATAACTTGCCAAACGCGACCAAGGATCCCGACAAAGTCACGGCACCAATCAAGATACCCATGTAAATTTCAATCAGATGAATACCTTCTTCAGTACTATTTGCCTTCGCAGTTGAAGCGTAGTAGCTGATCAAGCCGATGAGAACGGCTGCAAGACCTACCAAGCTGTGCATCAGCGCTACCAACTCAGGCATTTGCGTCATCTCAATCTTCTTTGCGGCGATAAATCCTATCGGTCCGCCGATGGCTAGTGCAATAACCAAACACACCAGCCCGGAAACCGTCCAATTGCACCAAAGAATGGTGGTCATCATGGCCAGCGACATTCCCGCGATGCCAAACATATTGCCTCGAATCGCGGTTTCTTGCTTGCTAAAGCCGCCTAGGCTCAGAATGAAAAGGACAACAGCCCCCAGATAAGCGGCCAACATCAGCGATACACTATTCATGCCAGGGTCTCAATTTTTCTTCTTTTGGATCATCCCGCAAATCGAAAATACGTTATCGGCGAAACATCGCAAGCATTCGCTGAGTGACCGCAAAGCCACCGAACATGTTGATTGCCGTCAACGTCAAAGCGACACCCGCCAGCAATTGGATGGCAATACTCGAATCTGTCAATTGCATGACAGCACCTATCCCAATGATGCTGCTGATCGCGTTGGTGACGCTCATGAGCGGAGTGTGAAGCGCTGGAGTGACATTCCAAACGACCATATAACCGACAAAGCAAGCCAAGATAAAAACGGTAAAGTGAGCGAGGAATGCCGGTGGCGCAAAGCTTCCAACTAACATCAGAAGCAGAATTCCAATCGTTACCCAAACAAAGGGCTGTCGCGTGTGCGACGATTTCTGCACAACGAGTTTGTTTCCGTTGGCATTCGGAACAACGATGGGACTCGTGGCTCCAGAAGGCAATGCAGGCTTCGGAGTTGGCGGCGGCCAAATAATCTCTCCTCCAAGCACTACCGTCGTGCCTCGAGATAATTCGTCCTTTAGGTCGATTAAAAGTTTACCATTCCTTTCAGGACACAGATATTCAATCAGTCGCAACATGTTGGTCGCGTAAAGATTGCTGGATTGTTTGGCAAGTCGACTTGGCATATCGGTGTATCCAATAATCGTGACTCCGTTTCTCACCACCACGGTACCTGGTTCCGTTAATTCGCAATTACCTCCTTGTTCTGCCGCCAAGTCGACAATAACGCTTCCAGGCTTCATCGACTCAACCATCCCTGCTGTGATCAGTTTGGGAGCTTGCTTGCCTGGAACCTGTGCCGTCGTAATGATGATGTCAACGTCGATGGCTTGTCGAGCGTAGGTTTCGCGTTGGGCTTTTTGATATCCTTCGCTCATGGTCCGCGCGTATCCCCCTTCGCCGGTCCCCTGCTCCTCAAAAAGGACAGGGACAAATTCGGCTCCCATCGACCGAATTTGGTCCGCCACCTCGGGGCGGGTATCGTTGGCTCTCACAATCGCACCAAGTCCGTTTGCCACTCCAATTGCGGACAATCCGGCGACTCCAGCTCCCACGACAAATACTTTTGCGGGCGGAATTTTTCCTGCGGCTGTCACTTGACCGGTGAAAAATCGACCAAAATGGTGTGCCGCTTCAATCACAGCTCGATACCCTGCGATATTGGCCATGGAAGTCAATGCGTCCATTCTCTGCGCACGCGAGATGCGCGGTACACAGTCCATTGCGAGAACGGTTAATTGCTGGGAGGCAAATCGCTTCATCAACTCGGGCTGTTGCGCTGGCCAAATGAAACTAATCAACCATGATCCCAAAAACATTCGTTCTACTTCGTTGGCGACAGGAGAACGCACCTTGAGAATCAAATCGGAAGTAGACCAGAGGACATCGGCGTGTTGGAGCATTGCACCGGCTTCTAAATACGCATCGTCTGCGTAATCTGAACCTACTCCAGCCCCAGGTTCTATGGTCACCGAAAAACCGAGGGCAATCAATTTTTCAGCAATCTCTGGTGTTATTGCAACTCGTTTTTCGCCTGCAAAGGATTCCCGGGGGATGCCAATCTTCATGGAAGTCATTTCAATTGATGCTGCGAAGCTGTTTCGACGAACTTCTGCGAATGCGAAACCATCGAACGGCGTTTTTTACGAATTGTTTAGTGTCGCAACAAGACCTCCCTATTGTACAGCACTCCGCTGATGCTTGACTATCGTATGAGGGATTTTTCGCGATTCCAGCCGCGATTCCAGCCATGGGAGCAACGCTCCATGCAAGCTTGTGGGTCCGGTCTAGTCGTCGGACTATTCTGGGAATCGCCAATCCACTAGAAGTACCGCTTCATACACAAGAAGCGATTCTCGAATTGATGGAACGAGACAACCGCGACAACGCAGGTCAAAGCTACCATAGTGAGTATATACACTACGCTTATCAAAATCGGATTCATACCCTCCAATCTCAAAGCCCAGATCATGGTCGAGATTGGAATGAGAGTCACCAACGGCAACTGCACGACGTACATTCCATAACTATATTTACCGAACCATCGCAGGCACGGACGCCTGAGTTGCTGACTGAGGCCATCGGATTTCTTTCCCGTAACGATGATCGCAAGCAGTACGACCATGAGGGCCGGGATTACCGTGTGCGGCAAGGTCATCCAGCGTTTTCCCGTAATAATGAACACCAACGATAGGATCGCAACCCATGGCAGGCAGCGCGTAACAAACCCCTTCATCCGATTCCTGTAGGCTCGCTGAACCATCGTGACGGCTAGAATGGCACCCATGCATAATGCATCGCAACGGAAAATAGTAAGGACATCCACCGCAACGGTCCATTCTGGCCACATGGATGCAATGGTTCGAATGACTCCCACGCCAAGGACAATGGCGACAGAGACTCTCAGCAAAGCGTTGAGCGAAAGGAAATACACCGCAATTGGCCACAGCAAGTAGAAATGCTCTTCGACCGCAAGTGACCAAAAGTGGTCGAATGGCCCAAAGCACCAGGAATTCTCCCAAGCCATGTAGAAATTTGGCGTGTATGTCCAAAGAAAGAGTTGATTGCTTTTGGGCAAATCGAATACCTTCGTCGCGAGCAAAACCGGAACAAGGAATAGACCGACAAGGAGTGTCACGAAGTAAAGTGGAAATATTCGGAGAGCCCGCCGGGCTATGAAGTTTCGAAAGTACCCGCTCTTGGATTTTGTCTTCAGTAGAATGCCAGTGATGAGGAAGCCGGACAACACGAAGAATAGATCGACTCCTCGTTCGCCTACGGTAAAAACGTCCCTGACGATTGCCAACGCAGGACTGGCCGATGGGTCCAACTCTTTGCTAAAGCGATATAGAGTTACTCCGACGATAGCGATGCCGCGAACACCGTCAAGTTCCAAGCAATGCTTTCCAGGTTCCCAAACTTCGTTTGATGGCGCTGGAACTGGTGGGTGGTTGGTAGGCGACCATTTGGTCTGGCGTGCCAGATCAATCTCTTGAGTTGGGCTTGGACAAGTAGCTATTCCCATTTTGACCAATCAATGTCCGGTTTTTCGTTTGCAATGTTCTGCTCAGCGTTGAATCTTTTTTCGTCAACCACGGCGAAGAAACGTACTTTGGTTTCAAAACAAAAACGGCGGTTTTTGCTGCATCTAACGAATTTTTCCCACAACGTACGATCGTTGGTGGTGATTAAATCGGTTTTCTGGTCTCCGGTTTGCGATTTCGAATGCGCCATACTGTCTAAAAGACTCATCTGTCTCTGTCAGGTTTTTCCTGATGACTCCCAAAATTCTCGTCAATACACTCCTAAGCCGGACCGTGGCACGAACAGACTTGGTAGGACAACCGAATGCTTTCATTTCTATTTCGAAAAAAACAGGGTGGTGGATCGAGTGCATTCCTGATCGGAATGGGGGTAAGTGGTATTTATTACCTGTTCGTACACCTACCTTTCATGCGAAACTCGATCCTTCACGCTTACACGACCCATCACGCCACAGAATACGCGATTGTTTTGCTCTTCTTCTGGGCAAGTGCAGAACTCTTGCTGTGTTTTCTGAAGGGGACACGCGAGAAAGCAGCCATAGGTCGCGTCTCGCTCCCTGTATGTCAAGGGCTCGAAAAAACGGACGGAGCTATTGATCTCTTGGATCACTTGCGGCGGAATCACATCAAGGACGCTGATTCTATGATGTACCAGAGAATTCAATCAGCCCTCAGGTATGTCCACGAACGTCAATCTGCCGACGGTTTTCGCGAGTACCTTGAAACGCTTGCAACTCGGAACAGCGACCAAGTATTCGACCGGTATGGATTCTCTCGTTTTGTCACGACGATTCTTCCAATTCTCGGACTAATAGGGACGGTCGTGCACTTCGGCGCTGCGCTGACGGGATTGTCGATGGAAGGTCTGACAGAGAAGCTACCTAAGATGTTAAGCAGCATGGGAACCGCTTTCAACACTACCTTTACCGCAATGACCTGCATGGTGGTAGCGTTCCTCATTCGCTTTTTGGTCGAACGACGCGACAACGAAATGCTGCAAAAAATCGACGCCTACATGGAGGATGTACTCCTTCATCGATTCGAATGCATGGATGGAGCAATCAAGCCATTTACGGATGTACTGATCGCAACCAATTCGACCCTCTTGTCGTCATTGGCAACTTTCGAAAAAGCACTCATTGATCAATGGGATAGTCGGCTCGAGGTAACGCAAAGCAGGTGGGACGAACTCAATCAACGCCAAGAGCTAAACCTAGTGCACTTTTTAGGGATGGTGGAAAAACAACAAACAGCTCATGTTACTGAAGTAAAGCAATGGAACAATGAATTGGTGGTCGCCCAAAAGATGACAAATGAGATTGCCAGCAGCCTTTTGGCAGACGGTCAATTACTGCAGTTGCAAGATCGATTGGCAGAGAATCTCTCTCTTCTACGGCAATCCCAACGCATGGAAGATGCGATGCATGAGTTGACTGCTGCTATTCACCTCTTCACCGCTCGACAAAACACAGTTCTGCCTAAACGCTTGTCCGCGTAAATGGAACTTTCCTTGGGTCGCCCATATGATCCCAATTCGGAGCCGACTCGAAACCTTGACTACCTACTAACTAGTTTTACCTGCCTAAAGGAGTATCGATCTTGTTTCAAAAGAAAACCAAAAAGCAAATACCAAAGCTGGACAACGTGGGCAAGTTATTGACAGTCTCAATCTTGGTTCTGCTGATATCTTCGCTTTGCCTTTATTGGTTTAATGTCTCTTACAGCACGGCTATCCCGACCAAGAATAGTCAGCAAACGAAGGCGGAGGATGTCAAAACGAACACGGCAAGTAGAGTTGCTCCAGCTTCAAAATAGGTCTCGCAATAGCAGCCGCAAGCGTCGCAACAAATCGGAAATCCGAGCATAACGATCAAGTTTGACCGTTCGTTCACTGACGCGAGTGTGATGTTGGCTCTTTAAACTCGAAACACTTTCATCACCTCATCGCCTAGGTGGTTGATGACCTTAACTGCGATTCGGCCTGAATGCGGTTTGGGGAAGGGGCGGGAGGTGTCGCTGTTAAGGGTTGCCCAAGCGTCCGGATCGATCTCGGCTTTGAGCGTTGTTTTGAGCGAACTGTAGGGATCGTTAGCACCAAGGAAGTAGGCGTGTCGGACGAAGAAACTCTCTTCGTTGTAGTCGGTGTCGATGAACCAACACGCGATGCCATCGGCGCCGTGGCTGCGGACTTCGCCGGTGTTGGGGTGAAAAACGTCGACGCCGTTGACCTTGATGCGCAGTTGGCCGTCCTTCTCGGTTAGAATGGTGATATCTGGTTCGCCAAAGATGACGAATAAGTTGCCTTTGCCTGTGTTTTTGAGATCGTCGGCCATGTGGAGGTCGGCGTTCATGCGGGCTTTGAGGACTGGCAATTTCCCGAGCTTATTGAACTCGGTCGTATGGGCTTCGTAGTTAAAGGCGCATGCGATCAGGACATCGAAGCGGGCATCGGCGGCTTCGCGTGCGGCAGTGACTAGGTCGGCTCGCTGGACGGTTCCAAACTCGGGACCGATGAAAATGGCAGCTCGCTTTTCGGCGTCCCCCTCCATATAGCGGCCTTCGGCACAGACCAGATCGCCCGGCCAGGGCGTGAGGGAGACGAAATCGATTTTGTCGGTCTTGTGGGCTTGTTGAACGCCGGCGGTTTTGAGATTGTCGAGAATCATCTGCGGGAAGGATTGCATCTCACTGCGATTCTCGCTGACCATGAGTGGATCGATCAAGTCATCGTTCTCGTCGACACTCAACATGCGGTGCGGCGAAAGACTTTCCACGGTAAACGGCCCAGCCACTCGTACCTTCTTTTTGTCTTCGTAAGGTTTGTCGTAGAGGTATTCGAATTCGGCTTTGGCTGCGATGGATGCGTCGATCTCTTTTTGACGAGCGATGCGATTTTCCCACCATTGTGCGTGAAGCGTTTTCAATTTGGACGACCATTTGTCATCGACTTCTCGCGGAATCTCCCACTCTTCCCAGGCCCGATTTTGCTCACGATTCAAGCTTCCCCGAATCGGTTCCAGTATGACTTGGTACTTCTCCCAAATTACATCGATTTCTGTGTTGTTTGCTATGCTCTTAAGCGTGATATGCGGGACACGCTCGTAAACGAAACCTTGCCGGATATTACCATGAACCGGTTGCGAACTCGGTGATCCTCGAGATACTTCTGCTTCCTTTTGTTGGCCTTCTCTTGAATCGGCAAGTAGATAATAGGAATAGCGAGCACCCATTATACGAGCACGCGCAAGCGCCATCGCAACTCGCGATGTATCGATCGTTATCCAACGTCGACCGCATTGCTCCGCGACGAAGGCAGTAGTACCGGATCCACATGTCGGATCAACAACAAGATCACCTGGGTCTGTCGCCATCAGTATACATCGTCGGACAACATCGTCCTCTGTTTCGACAATATACTGCTTCTTTCCACCAAAGCCTGACGGACGAAGATCAAGCCAAGAGGTATTAATAGGGCTGCGCCGATTTTCATCACGATAATTCTTCCATAGTAGACTTTTCCCCACGGAAAAAAGGCAATTCGCTTTCTCCATTCGGCTAAAGCCTAATGAACTTGTAGACCATCCTCGGCTTCCGGCAGGAATATGTTTCTTTCCTTCAAACACGATTGGAAATCGTGATGATTCAGATCCAGTTTGAGAAGTACAGTCAGCCAACTTAAGAATTTTCCCTTCCGGTCTAGGGTCTTCTCCCGTTTTCTGCCGAACTGAAAGATCAACTATTTTTCCGTCAGTGGTCTCGATGCATACGTATCTTTCATTTGGATTGTCTATTGGAGGTTTGGGGACACTTGCACTTCGAATTTTTAGCGAGCTTAGTGATTTCCCATACCAAAGCAAGTAGTCGGAAACGGACGGTATGGCACCACCTGACTGTCCAGTTGTTTTTGCAAACGCAATCTGCCCAGCAAAGTTAGTATCCCCAAAAACTTCGTCCATTACAGCCCGAACACGGTGGATGTTTTCATCGCTAATCTGCACAAAGATTGAACCTGATTCGGAAAGAAGCTCCCGTGCCACCATCAACCGATCTCGCAAATATGTCAAGTAACTATGAATGCCATCTCGCCAGGTATCGCGAAACGCTTTCACTTGTTCGGGTTCACGCGTGATGTGATCGGTCTTGCCGTCCTTGACGTCGCGACTGGTGGTGGACCATTGGAAGTTGCTATTGAACTTGATGCCATATGGAGGGTCGAAGTAGATGCATTGGACCTTGCCTCGCAGTCCTTCGCGTTCGGCGAGACTGGCCATGACTTGCAGCGAGTCGCCCAAGATCATCCGGTTGGACCAGTTCTGATCATGTTGATAGAAGTCGGTCTTGTCGGCACCGTCCGGGATACCATTGAAGTCCGAGAAAAGATCGAGTTGCCGAATGGGCTTGTCCGCTTCACGTGCTTCGCGGGTTTGCTTCAGCAAGTCATCGATGAGAACTTTGGGATGCACTTTTTCTTGGATATAGAGCGGCGGCGCCGGGACAACCAGATCGCTCCAATCCGCTTCTTCTTTCCCTCGCCAAACCAATTGCGGATCAAGGTCACGATTGCGACGTTCGAATGCAACGCGAATCGGATCTTTTTGTTCTTCCTTGACGACCGACTGATACTCGGCCGTCGGAATGTTCCGACGTTTGTCCGTCTCGTGCGTAATCGTCTCGACCGTCAATTTGGAAGTAGAACTGGATGCTTTTTTCTTTGCCATTCACGAAGTCTGATTGTTAAGTTTGAGTTTTGAGGTTTGGGATTCATCTGGTTAGCATCTGGTTCCTCGGCTCCCGCCTAGGAACCCACGGAGCTGCAATCGCTGCCTGCGCATCCTTGCTTGGTAGCGATAACTCGGGAGGCAGAGCCTCCATGGCAATCCGTTCCCAGGCAGAAGCCTGGGAACGAGCATCGGGCGCAAATTGATCTAAAATCAGGCGCAAATTGACCTGAAATCGGGCGCAAATGCGTCATTGGACAGCTCCTCCAGGAACGTACTTTGTGCCGCGGCCAACTCCGTCTTTTTTCAGAATCCCCAGGTTGCACATGTGGCCGTTCGAATAACACAGGTTTAGTATGTTGCTGTAGAAATGGATCGGTAGTAAGCATAATCTGCAGCGCAAGGCGTTCGCTGGCCATTTCTTTTTGTACTGAGCTGATAAAGACTCTTAATTGCAATCGCTCTTGCATAGCCGCTACACCAATGCTCGTGATGCCTTGATCGCGCCTTGAATCATTTTGCTGAATTCATCCTCGACCTTCTCTGCGAAAGCCGATTCAATTTGATAGACGTCTGTAAACTCGGCAAAAGCCCAGCGGCCATAAGTGCCAAGATGATTGACACCAGGAACCCAATAGGTATCCATCGTTAGTTTTTTGTCCTTGGCGTCTTCACGTCGGTAGCCCTTGATTTCGACGATTAGATGGAGCAGGTCATCTTCACCGTGTCCGTCGTCAATGAGCACGATGAAATCAGGAATGTACTTTCGGTTTTCGGAGCCATAACGATATGGCACTTCCAAGCCGAGATTGTAGTTCTTGACGTAAGCCCGGACTTTCGGATGCTTTTCGGCGACGCGGCAGAACTCAGCCTCCCAATCGCTATGCAAGATTACCCAATTTACATGGCAGCGATCCGAGCTAGTCTCCCAGCGGAGCGTATTGCTGGTATTGAAGCGTACATGGCGTGTCGAACCTATTGGGTTGTAGGGATCGAGCAGAGCATGGATTGGGCGTTCTCCTTCATAAGCAAACGAGATTGCCTTGGTAATTCGCTCGCAAGCCATATCCGCTAATTCTTGGTACATGAGCAAAGCTGGATAGGTTTCTCCTTTGCAAACCAAATAAGAGTCGAGCCACTCTTTGGTCAGACGCTTCAGCTGGCCGAACAAATGCAGTTTGGGCTCTTCGCCTGGATCGCGCCAATGAGTGTATAGAAGGCGGTGGGTTAACTGAAAAAGAAGCGTCGACGGACGGACTTTGTCCAAGTGCTGAAGACTCATATCCTCGGATTTACCGATGATACCAGAGTTCTGAGTGATCGATGGGCCAACGAGGTCAGGTGTCAGTTCCAGAACGGAGTCATCGGTGAATTTTGCAGTAAGACGTTCCTCGGGTAGCTCGACGCGGTAACCGTCCACACGCGGAAAACGGATCTCAAGTGCGTCGCGCTCCGGTGTGATCGCTTTGACCTGAATGGTTTCGCGCGGCGGTTGCGGTGCGGAGACAACAGGCTTGGCGGTGAAGTCGAATGGGATTCCAAAGATGTCCGCATATTCAACATTGAAGAGGCCCTCTTCATTCAATTCGTAGGACTGTCGCCGCAAAGCACGACCGATAACCTGCTCGCAAAGTAACTGAGTACCGAACGCGCGTATGCCGAGAACGTGCGTGACGGTGTTCGCATCCCAACCTTCCGTTAGCATGGAAACGGACACGACACAACGAATCGAACCGCCAAGCTGTCCATGTTTGCCGACGGTGTTCATGACTTCACGAAGTAATTCTTGGTCGGTAATGTCGGCGGCTTTTAGTTGACCGCCAGAACGTTCGGTGATCTCGCGCCGGAATCGCTCGATTTCATCTCCGGCCATTTCTCGAAAATTGTTGTCGAGTGCATCGCCGGCTTCCAGTTGCTCGCTGTCAATTAGGAGCGTATTCGGGCGCGGGAGTGGATTGCCAGTCGAGGTATCGAAGTTTCTGAACAGTGGCAGGCGACCATTTTCTAGGGCGCTAGTTCCGTCCTCATTGGTCCGTTGGAAACCGGATACATAGTCGTAAACCAATTTCGAGATAGAAGTATTCTGACAGACGATGATGAAACAGGGCGGGACTGAAATCGCTGCCTCTTGCCATAGTTTAAACGTTTTTTCGTAATGGCCATCAGCGCTTGCAGAGCGGTTTGCAATCGTGTCGGCAACTTGAGCGGATCGAGTTGCGAGGAAGTGCCTCGTCCCTTTTTTGGCATATCCTGACGCACGTGCTCCCAAAGGTTTCTGAAGATTGGCATTTCATTGCCAGGTATATTCTCGGCAACAGGGACTCGCGGCAATTTCACGATTCCACATTCGATCGCGTCCATGAGTGAAAAGTCGCTCATGGTCCATGTAAACAATGTCCCCTCGGAATAGCCTGATCCACGCAGAAAGAAAGGAGTCGCGGATAAGTCCATGACGCGCAGGACGCCAAGCTTTCGGTTTACCGCCTCGATACCCGAGATCCAAAGGCGAGCGGCCTCATTGTTTTTCTCGGCTTCTTTCTTTTCGTCACCGGTTAACGCGTCATCGTCTGTCTCTTCAGGCCTTTCACGGTAACAATGATGGGCTTCGTCATTGAGAACCATGATGTTTTTGAACGACATGAGCTCGGGCATGACGCGCTGAATCATCTGCCCTTCGCTTTCGAGCGTGCTAAGTTCCTCGCCTCGACCCTGAAGGAGAGACCGCGTTCCTTTTGACAACTCGAGCCTTTCACGCAGCTTAAAGGAGTGATAGTTGGTAATGACGATCTTTGCTCGTCCAATGTCCTCCAGCATGTCGCTTGGAACGATCTCCCGTTCTTTGTAATAGCTATCGGGATCATTCGGTTGCAGCACTCGTAGTCGGTCTCAAATCGTTAACCCAGGGGTGACGATCAGAAACCCACGCGTGTAAAGTTTGCTGTTTGGGCGTCGAGCCGCGTTCACCGCTTGCCAAGCGATTAACATGGACATCACTGTCGTTTTCCCAGCCCCCGTTGCGAGTTTGAGCGCAAGCCTAATGAGCTCAGGATTAGCATCCTTGTTGGCGGCCAAAAGGTAAGCGATGATTTTCTTGCCGGAAGCGTTGTGCGGAGCAACTTCGGTCAACCAAATCGCCGTTTCAACAGCCTCGATTTGGCAAAAAAAGGGTCGGACGCCGCTAAATGTATGGCTCCGCCAGTAAGTCAGTAGGCGAGCGGTCTCGGGTGTGACTCCCCACTGGCTTGGAGCCAATTGACGCCAACGGTCAACGTGCCCACGCACCTCGTTGATCATCGAGGTGGTTTCGTACTGTTGCTTCGAAGTCGAAATTCCCTTGCCTTCATCGAATTCGAGCGCAAGTTCCTTTTGTTTACTCGATTTCCCGCGTTTCTTGGGCTTAGGAATTGGAGTGATAAACTCCGCTCGCCGTCGATTCTCGACGATTTGTTGTGTTGGCTGGCCAGAATCGTCCAGCTCCCAATGCCGCCGGGGGTAGTCGTAGGGCGTATTGAGGATTGGCCGCTCGAAAAATGGATTGCTCATGCGCACGTGCAAAATCGTCAGGGGATATTGATCCAGAAATCATCACTTGGTTTGCATAATGCCGTGACCAAAAGCGTCTACTGCCGGGCAGCAGTGAATTATTCTATCATTGACGGACTCTTTTTGCAGACCAGCTTCCAAAATTGACAGAGATTGCGCTGGCTGCAATTGGGATGGGTCGCTTGCAAATACGGAAGACGTTTCGCTTTTAGGCTTATGCTATTGGAGAATTGACATGGACCCTGAGATTCTGAAGTACAACGAGAAAAGGGAGCCTAGCGACAAGATCATATGCGATGTCCTGGCGGGTGAGATCGACCGTTGTCTGTCTGGGGCTGAAAGCAAAATCTGGCATGCGCATCCGGTCTGGTTTCTGGATGGCAATCCCATTGTTGGGTACAGCAAGCAGAAACTTGGGATCCGATTGATGTTTTGGAGCGGCGCGGATTTCGACGAAGCTGGGTTGAACGTAGTAGGCAAAAAGTTCAAAGATGCTTCGGTTTTTTACAATGACAGCTCTGAGATCAACAAAACCGTTTTGCGGCGATGGCTGAAGAAAGGCAAGGTCATTCAATGGGACTACAAAAATATTGTGCGAAGAAAAGGCAAACTGGAACGACTGAAATAGATCAACGTTAGAGCAATAATTCGTGTACGCATGATCAATCGCTGTTCACGTTTCCTATCTTCGCAAACAACACTGCTTGTACTTTTTGCCACTTCCACATGGACACTTTGCGTTCCGCGGCGTTCGTTCTTCCTGTCGAAGCGTGCCGGATACGCTCCGCGATGGCGACTCTTGGATGTGCCCTGAAGACGGAATGCTCGGCATAGGGCTCCTGGAAGGACTCTCTGAGTTGAGAATTGCGCTTTTGAGGGCAGGCTTAGGCGCTGGGCTTTCAAAGGCCGCCCAATGACGAAGGCACTCCAGGCAATCCGGAATGCGGGTGGGCGAAAGCCTTCGCAATTCTTTTTGCACGTCCGATTCCGATAAAGGTTTCGCATAATCAGGATGGAAAATCGACGATTCAATGAAATTCCAGTTTTGACTGTCGCTAAGTATATTTTGCATGGAACTGCCCATTTTTTGAAGCATCACAAGAATTGCGGCGCTCACCTCATAGCAATGCGATTCCCCTGGTCTGCCATCCGCTCCGATCACTTTCGTCGCGTGAAAGTTTTTTTCCAGTCGAGCAATTGAGTCTTCTAGAGTGATGTTTTGGTCACGGACTAAATAATGGTAACTGGTGACAGCACTCCAACGCACAAACATGTTCAGTTTTGGATCGCAGATGATTGCGTCGATTTGGTCAAGATCGTGCGACAAAAATTGAGCCAAGTAGTGCGATAATTGTTCATGAAGACCATCGCTGAGCAGGTCGAAGGGACCATCATCGGACAGTTTCAAACATTCGAAAACGACTGGTATCGATTCGACAGTATCCCATTCGGAAAACAGATAGAACGCGAAAAATGGCACGGAATTGTGCTCATCGTAAGTCGATCGATCGTGACGATCGAGGTGCCGCTGGACTTTATCGATTTCATCTCGGAATTCTCTCATCAAGATCGGGATAAACAAGTCTCGATGCCGCCTCACCTCGATGATTTCAGCCTCCGGTAACTTGCCATGATGATGACGAAGTCGACTAAGTATTCGCTCGGTCTCCCCATCCCGTATCACTTCAATCGTGTTCCTCATCCTTGCAACTAGATCGGCGGCATCCGTTGCATTAAAACTGACTCGGTCTGGGTGGAAGGCATCGGGCGAATAGTTCTTGCAGATCGCATTGTAGTGCAGACCTAGATCCTCAATCGCTTGAAGTATAGGGTCACTTGCTCCCGTCAACAGTATTCCGTCAAGCGAGGTCATTGCCGCAAAAAGTCGTTCCAAATCCGTGCCGAGCTGGCTCAACGCATTGAAGGCCGACATCGCACAGTCGAGTCTATTATTTTCAGTCAATTTCTACAGTTCTCCGAACGATGGTGAAAGCTATGCAGTTTTTTTTCATTGAAATGAAATATAGCTGTGCCTTAGCAGCTGCATCTTCACCCGAACG
>JANMLD010000515.1:0-13548 GCA_031372345.1 Pirellula sp. | reverse complement strand
GATCGGGACGCAGAGAATCATGGTCGATTTTAAAAAATCGGTCGATGACCCGCTACCGCTACGCAAAAACCGCCCCGACTACAAAACAATTGCCTCAAATGCTACCATTCAAACAACTGGCCCGGCTAAAGATCGAGGCCGCCAGTGCCACGTAAATCTATATTTCAGTTTCATATAGGCTTGAACAAAAGATGTCAGGTAAGTCATAGCGCGACTGACTCGCTTGGCAGTAACGGCTTGGTTACCCATGTTGGCAACCGTTTGGGAATCAGTGACTATGTGGACATCGCACAGCCCCGACCTGTTTTGATTTGAATGTTGACCGTAGAAGTGGTCATACCACATCATGGCTTGGACGAACGGCATCGCCTCAGCAAAGGTGTTGGATCCAGTGTTAGAGTGCCCTCCGAACAAGCGCCTCCGACCCGTTTCGCGTTCTATCAGCACACTGGACCAACCACACGGGTTGTCATGGCTACTGCCCGAACCGTCGCCGATGATTAAAACGTCAAAAAGACGAAGCTGACATGCTTGGAGGATATCTTCGATCGGCGCGTTTAGTATCTCGTTCAGATGCACAGGTTTAAGATTAGGAGACAACGTCTACCCCCTCGAAGAACGTGGCTGTGTAGCCAAGCGTTGGCAGCTGGTACTCCACAATCGTCCGCGTCTGTAACTGTTTTAAAGCGTCTGATCCGGTTACGGTTATGTACCAAAACTGCTCGTCACCTACTTTGGGTACGACCACGTCCAGCTTTTGCAGCTGATCCAAAATCTTCAGCGTGGGTGGTACACACGTGCTGTTAAGCGCGTCCAGCTCTGGTTGTTTAGGCTTAAACGCAAAGATTGCCAGCTGGCGTACATGCGTTGGTTGCTTGTTAAAAGCGTAAGGCGTTCCTTGTAGTTCGAGTAGTCGTAGTATCCTAGCGACTAACATCGCCGTCGGCCTGCCTCGCATTACTTGATGCATGTTTGTTTACTTTCTTGATTTAGGCATAAAAAAACCGCAGCGATGGCTGCGGTTTGGTCTGGTGCGGAACTGCCGGTGTTAGCCGTTCCGCCCGTCTAGATATTCAATTGGTCGCAGCAAGTATTCCAACTCTTTTCGCTGCTGCACAATGTACATCAGCCCCTCTGCGGTCAGATACCAAAGCTGCTTTCGGTTTACCTGTTCTTTTCGCACTACTTCGGCTTGCGCCAACTTTGCCAACAAGTTCGCCTGTGCGTGACTAAACGGGTTCCATTTATTTGCTTTTTCTTTCTCCGTCGGTTTGAAGACAATGATGGCCAAGTCAGCCGCCGTCATAGGTAGGCGGCGAGGGCTGGTGGCCAGTGCCGCCAGTGTGTCCATTATCAATGTGTTAGTGGGCCGCCCGGATATTGCCCGTCTAAATTTAGAATAATCAATCATGGTTGTTATCAATGCTCTCCGTAAGGTGCAGCCTGTCCAACGCCCACGATAGCCAAACCCACGACAGGGGCTAGCCATAATGCTGCAACCGTTTGGCAATCGTAATTCACCCAGTACACAACCGGTACCCAGCCCAGCACGTAGAGCCAGAAGGCGGTGTGGTACGGCAAGCAGAACTTGCACAGCAGCAGCTGCACGAGCAGCTTGGGCATGTAGCCGACCAGTCTGTCCCAGCCTCGCAGCGGGATCGTAACCGGCTTGGGCACGTCGCTAGCCTCGCCCGGCAGCGTCTCGATGTGCGTCGGGTCGTCCGGCAAGGACATGGCGGCAAATCGCGTTTTAAGGGCCTTCCTAGTGTTCTCGAAGATGTCGCCCTCGAACCAGGCGTTCAGCACAGCTCGGTTGGCCAACCCGCAGAACACAGCCCCGATCAACGTCGCAAGGCAAAAGTAAATGATATCTATTGCCGATGTTCGTACCGTCGGTTGTTCGTCTGACAACGACAATGCCACAAAATAGCGCCAAAACTCGTCCGCAGGGCCTTTCCGGCGTTCTCAACGATGTCGCTCTCGAACCAGGCGTTCGGTGCATCCAAACTGTCCAGCGGCATCAAAAAAAGTTTTTTCGAGATCGAGCAATCGGTCACCAACAGAAGTTGCAAGAAATGCTGGGCTTTTGGAGGTTTTCTCCAAATACCGTACCTGGCTGGAGAAACCGGTGAACCGCGACTTGCACACCTCTGCCTAGCGTTTAGAATCCGCCTTGACGGGGCGTAAACCCAAAGAGCACGGCCCGCGAACATGGATGACACTTGAATGCCAACGCGACTACGTTGTTGAGTCGAGCATCGTGTTTTTCAATTCGTCAAACCAAAGAAACAAAGAAAAAAAAGGAGATAGAAACTAAGGCTAGCGCAAGACAAATTCCGGTTACTCAGGTGTGCGGCAGTCGGCGTGAATGACGGCACCTTAAGGGTGAGTAAATGTGGAATTTAAGCGGAAAAAGAAAAATGATGGTTTTGAACCATTCGGTTGGCTCAGTGAACGTACGTCTGTTTTTTACTTGGATTATGGAGGGCTTTCGTGGAGAAAGCCTGTTGAAACAGTGCTCTAGGGCATGGTGTTTTGCATGTATCACTGCGAAGTCGCGTCGCTTCGGTCTTGGAGCGTTGCACAGCGATTGTTCGCAGTTGGCGAGCGAGTTACAGGGCGTACCTATCAGTGTGGAGGCTTGTGCAAATGCTTAAGCCAAAAACACCTGTTACTAACAACACATGCTCGTCTGAAGTTGTATCACGCGTTTTGTCGGAATCCGTCCTGAGCATCGCACAGGCTCGTTTGGAAATTTCAAAGATCACCGGTCGGCGCCCGGATAAGTCATCCATCATCCGATGGATAAAAGCACGCAGGCTAGATGGTGTTCGACTCGGACGCAACTGGTACACATCAACCGAAGCGTTGACACGCTACATTGTCAAGCAAACGGAGGAGGCAGTGTGACCACTTGGCATGCAGAACACTATTGAGAATGGATGCACGGTAGGGTTGCTGTTGGTCAGCTGGGATTGGGTTTTGAATTCGACGCATATCGGACCCACCGGTAGGCGAAAGGTGCACTACGAAGGTACTGCACTCTTGCCTACCGGTTCCAAGTCAATCTGCAAGCTCAGCCAGCTACATGAAGTCGGCTGAGCTTGTGGGGGCTGACTTGATCGGGAGGAGCAACTCCTCCTGCGAACGGCAAATCAAAAACGGCGAGATAACACCTGGGCTCGGTCAGTTGTCATGCTCATTAAGCGTTGGTGCATGGCGAGCGGCATCAATTGCTTTGCTTTCGCTCAATTTCGCATAGTGTTCTGTCATGCTCATCCGACTGTGCCCCGCCAAGGCCTGTGCGGCTTCCGGGCCTTGCTCGTCGCGTATGAGTGTCAGTACAGCGTGCCGAATTTGATATGGGAACCAAGGCGTGACTCCGGCTCGCTCGCATGCCCGCACGATAGCTCGGCGATATGACGCATTCGAATACTTGTCCGTAGCCTTCCGCTTTGCGTTGGGTTTTGACCGGTCCTTTTGGCTCGGCTGAACCTTGGACTTGCGATTGGCTCGTTTCATTGATTTATGCCAAGCAACGGACTCCTTCGGGGAAAAGCAGTGCCTGTCTTCCGGGCGGTTTAGGTAGTCGATGATCGCGTCCCTTGCATCGCCAACAATCGGGATAGCTCGGGTCTTGCCTTTGGTTTGATTTTTGTGATTGGGTGGACGGTAAATCCAGGTCGAGCCTGTGCGATCAATATCCATGGGCCGCATGTTAAAGATTTCACTAGGCCGCATACCGGTCCCAAGCTGAATCCGTAACATCGCCTTGATGATTGGAGCTAGCTCTTTCGCTGTCTTTCGAACATCCTGCATTGGGACGGGACGAACGGCATCGGTTTCGTAGGCCTTGGTCTGCCCTTCTCGCAGTGGGGACAGCGATTCCAGAGCGACTAACTGTTCGGGAGCAATCATCTCCTCGGAGACCGCCCACCGAAACATTCGGACGGTCAGGCGGGTTAGCCGATTGCAGTAGCCACGAGACTTGTTCCCACCAGCGACCCAACGATCTCTTTGCGTTCGTAGTGCCCTTGGGCCATAGGCTGACGCGATCGTGTTGCCGTCGAACTTGTCAAGCTCGTCCTGGAGCCAACGTATGCGCTCGACCTCGGCAGGTGACTTACAAAACGTAGTCTTAGCGAATTCGTGGTAGGCCGCAGTCACATGCTTGAGAAGAAGTGGGCTTTGGCTTAGCTGCTCGGGAACCTCGGCATCGGATAGCAACTCCGAAGCACGTTGATCGATGGAGCGAGGGTTAAAGCCTGACGGGACGGACATTCCGTTGGCCTGGTACTCGGCAATCAGTACAGCGTAGCGAGCCAAGGACTCAGGGCTACCGTAGCGACCTAGATAAAAGTCGCGACCGTTTAAACGAACGATTGCTTGGCCGGACATATGTGGCCGAAGACTTGGCATTTCCGACTTGGGACGTGCCATATAGCGAACTCCTTCCGCACGTTTTTCAGTGCGCTCTGTCGAGTATGAAGGGCCGCTCGGACAATTTGCCCGGATACGCTTATCGCGTTCCAACCAATGTTTTCATTGATAAATATTATAGTGGTCAGGGGCGGGCTTGAACCGCCGACACACGGATTTTCAGTCCGTTGCTCTACCAACTGAGCTACCTAACCAAATGTTCTACTCATGCAATGTATTTCCACCCTGACTTTTTGTCAATTCGAGGTCAATGCATTTGTCACCTGCTTCTCCAGCGGCTAATCTTATGATTATGCTATCGATGGGCTACAAATGCCCATTTACCTCCAATTGTCTGCTCGTCTTTTCAATTCCATACTCAGGAATTCGCGGTTATGGCTTGGTCCTCGATTTGTTCAAAACCCAACCATGGAATCGCGTTATTGCTGACCTGCACTCTGGTTTGCTTAATCGGGCTGTCCCCGTTTGCGTTTGCTCAAAAATATACCCCCGAACATCCTGTCGTGCAGGAAATGGTTCGAAAAGGGGTCGGGTTTTTGTCCTCCACTGGCGCAGGGTTGTCCGGCGAAGGGATCAATATTCTAACCGGATACACCATTTACAAAGTCGATGGCAACCCGGACCACCCAGTCGTCGCGTCCGCCGTCGCGGAGGCCCGCCGACTTGCCTCCACATTCGCATCTGGGGGCAATTCCGCCGAAGCCAGATCCATGTACATCCCTTCTTTGGCCGGAATGCTTTTGGCCTCCGTCGATATCGAAGCTCATGGTCTTCAAATTCGACAAATTCGTGACTTCTTACTCCGGACCCAGAAACCACACGGTGGGTTTGGCTACACCGTTGCTGGACCGTACATCAATTCCGGCGACATTTCTCAAACCCAATACGTCATGTTGTGCTTGTGGACCATGAGCCAACTTGGAATCGAAGTTCCTGACGATGCGATCGCACGTACTATCACCTTTCTGGAAGCGGCTCAGACCAATGAGGGGGGATGGCCCTATCAGTTCGGCGGGGCTAATGCGGAAGCTGGCAGCACCACCAATTCTCTCGCCGCCGCTGGCTTTTCCGCCCTGCTGATCGCAGGTGACTGCCTCGGTATGTACCGCAGCAAAATTGCCGAGAATCAAGAAGAAGAAGGAATCATTCCAATCGCTTTCAAACGCATCTTGCCCGAGACCCAACGAAGCAGAGTCAATGTCGATCGAACTCGTTTGGAAAGCGCAACCAAACGAGGCGAAGCCTGGCACCTAGCTAACCCATACAGGCGTGCTCAATGGCATTACTACTACGTGTATAGCCGCGAACGCTATGAGTCCTTCCTGGAAATCACCAAAGGTAAACAGCAAAAAAGCCCAGAATGGTACAATCAAGCGGTCGAAACACTTCAAGCCGCTCAAGCGGCGAATGGTTCCTGGGGCTCCGCCGCCGACGGAGATACTCCGTTGGCCCCCGAAGCCTGCACTTGCTTTGCAGTGCTATTTCTTATCCGAAGTACACAAAAGGCTATTGGGGCCCTCAACGAGGCCTATGTTGTCGGCGGCGTGGATTTGCCAGATGATTTGACAGCAGTGCGGGCGGTGGGCGGCAAAGTCATGTCCAAGACCTCGACGACCAGCATTGACGATGCTCTCAAGATGCTCGAACAAGATGGAAAAACGGATACCGAGGAGCTTGTTGCCGATAAGATGCGGCTGGCGACGGATCCCATCCAAAGGAAAGAACAGCTCAATCGATTCACCAGGCTTCTAAGCGCCAAGGACCCAAAAACTAGAAAGATCGCTGCGAAACTACTTGGACGGGGAGACGATTTGGATGTTGTCCCGGCTTTGATCTACGCGGTCGCTACGGACCCAGACCCGGAAGTACCCCGCATTGCGGAACAGTCGTTGCGGCTCATCTCGCGGCAACTGGACACGCACCATTTGCCGAAGGACAAATCGGTAAAACTTTCCGACCAGACAAAATCCAAAGCGGGTTCGGAATGGAAAAAATGGTTTTCAGGCCTCCGCCCCGATTATGTATTTGTAGATTAAGCATCGAAAAAACCTAGGAAGAACCTTAAGACTCTCGAAACAAGCCAATCATGTCCTCAGCTACATCCAGTACAAAACCCATTCAAGGGCTCCTTGAGGTCGACGAGACCTCGATGCGAACCAACAAAGTGGACCAAACATCCAGTTTTCTGCTGAGCTTGGTTCTTTTGATTGGCTTGGCGGTTTTCTTGCTCGCCCTATTGTTCTTCATGCGGTCGATGTCGAGTACCGCCAAGATCGTTAAGCTTCAGCAGGAACCCGCCGGACGGGGATTAAATGCCGAAGGATTCGAACGAGACTTCGATCCGCCTGCAGCAGACGAAGTCGAACAGCTCAACGAGCCAGCAATCGAGCAGAGCTTGCAAATGGTGACCGAGGCTATCAGCTCCATTTCCGCCTCGCTGGAGAGTATCGAATCCAGTATGGCTGCGAACAATGTGGGCTCAGGCAAAGGGGATAGTCGACAAGCCGGGGCGGAGGGTGAGGGTGAACGATTCGTTCCGAACAGCGAACGCTGGGAACTTAAATTCACTGCTCGCGATCGTCGCAATTACGCTCTTCAACTGGAGTTTTTCAAAATGGACGTCGGTGCGATTGGCGGCGGTATTGCAACCGTGGATTACGTCACGAATGTGGCCAGCGCCCCAACCAAAAAATCCGCTACTTCCAAAGAGTTCAAGGGCAAACTCTATTTCATGAGCACCACCTTGAATGTTTTAGAGCAGTACGAGAAACAAATGCTGCAAAACGCTGGCGTTCCAATCGCCGGCCGCCAGATCCTCAAATTTGTGCCAAAGCCGACCGAGGAGGCTCTCTTTCAGGCAGAAGTGGCATACTACACGGAAAAACGAAGCAAAGAATTTCGACTGCCGGACATTGCTAAAACCGTTTTCGAATGCCGCCAGAAGAAAAAAGGGGGCGGTTACGAATTCGTTGTTATCGACCAACGCTATTTAGGCATTCCAGGCGTTAAGAAACTGTAAGGCGAGCGGTAACCTGAAAATTGCCATTCCTAACACGAAACGTAAGTGAGGGACTGAGGACGTAAGTGAGGGACTTGTGGAGTCGTCCCTCGCTTACGCGTCGGGTTGCGATAATGCGATAAAGCCATCTGCCGATCGCCTAATGGGTTCAATCCACATCTCACCCCGCCGTTTTTCATCCATCAGAAAAGCGGGTTGGTGCTTTTAGCGAGGATTCAAGTCGGCGGAGCGACTTGACTACGTTACAGATTCGCACCTGGGGTTGGCTCAATGCGTGGCATCGATTCGACTACCTTGTCGATCAATCCATACGCACAAGCTTCTTCCGGATCCATAAATCGGTCGCGGTCCGTATCCTTTTCGATCTGCTCAAGTCCCTGGCCGCAATGCCGAATCAATATTTCGTTCAGCTTGCGTTTGGTTCGTTGAAACTCCTTTAGGTGAATTGAGATTTCCTCCGCCGTTCCTTGCATTCCTGCGAGCGGCTGGTGAATCATGATTCGGGAATTTGGCAACGAATAACGCTTGTTTTTAGCCCCTGCTGTCAGCAATACGGCACCCATCGATGCGGCTTGTCCGATGCAATAGGTCGCGACATCGCAGGAAACAAACTGCATCGTGTCGTAAATCGCCATACCAGCGCTGACGCTACCGCCTGGACTATTGATATACATGTGGATATCTGCTTTCGGATCATCCGATTGCAGGAATAGCATCTGAGCGACCAGCGCGTTGGCAATCTCGTCATCCACTTGCGAACCCAAGAAGATGATTCGATCCTTGAGCAAGCGGCTGTAGATGTCGTAAACGCGTTCTTCTCGACCGCTTTTTTCGATGACGTATGGGATCATTGGCATTTAATCGTAGGCTCCAGTGTTGGTGTGCTTTAGGAATTCTCTTCGTCGCCAGTTGGCGTCTTGGTCAAAATCTTGTCGACCAATCCATATTCCAAGGCCTGATTTGCCGTAAGAAAGAAATCGCGATCGGTGTCCAAAGCGATTTGGTCCGCCGACTTGCCCGTGTGCTTGGCAAGGATATCGTTGAGTTGCGATCGCATCCTCAAAATTTCCCTCGCTTGGATTTCGATATCGGAAATCTGGCCCCGTACGCCGCCGTGCGGCTGATGGACCATAACCGAACTGTTCGGCAAACAGTAACGTTTTCCTGTCGTACCACCTGCCAACAAGACCGCGGCTCCACTGGCTGCTTGTCCCACACAATAGGTTGCAACCGGGCACGACAACATCTGCATGGTGTCGTAAATTGCCAGTGTCGAAACGACTTCGCCGCCTGGAGAATTGATGTAAAAATGAATGTCTTTGCGTCGCTGCTCGCTCTGCAGGTAGAGCAATTTCATGATGACGTCGTTGGCATTGCCCGCATAAATCTCCCCTTGCAGGAAAACAATTCGGTTTTCCAGCAACAGATCGCCCAGGGTCATCTGCCTTTGGCGTTGATAGCTTTGATACGCTTGCGAGTCATAGACCGGCGGCATTTTCGAAAAGTGATTCAATTGTTGCCTTCCCTTACTTCGAGTTCGTTACTTCGATCTGTACATCTTTCCGATTGCACACCATTTGACAAGGCCACAACATGGAATCTTTGCATCCATTCATGGGCACTTCCTAGCCCAAGGGGCTTATTAGGACTCTGGCGGAACGCTATCATTCGTTGAAAACAGGGTCGCAACCTCCCGTTACCACGAAGTGGCAAAACAGCAAAGCCCCTATTATTGCCAGGAACACCTTTCCTAACCTAGTCTCTAGTCCTCGCATGAACTTGAATTCGATCTCCGACCTGAAGCGACGATTTGCCTTGGATGAGATCGAGGAGCTTGGCTATTTCAAGTCGATCGAATGGGCCGATTCCATCGATTCGACCAACAAGCAACTTATTCGTTCGGTTCGTCAGGAGGCTATTACGCTGCCGGCGCTACTGGCTGCCGATCAACAGAGCGCCGGAATGGGCCGTGGCAGCCATCAATGGTGGTCTCCGACCGGTTGTTTGATGTTTTCGATGGCTATTCCCATCGGCCAATGCCAAAGGCAGGAGCAAGATGGTTCGAACCATTCGGTTGTCAGTTCGGCACTGTTGCCGTTGCGCGTCGGTTGTGCCATCGCGGAATGCTTAGAACAATTCGCATCACAGAAACCGATGGTCAAGTGGCCAAACGATGTGTATCTATCGGGACGTAAAGTTTGCGGCGTCTTGATCGAAGTCATTCCGAAACCAGCTCCGGCCCCGTCGGTGGCGGTTATTGGGATAGGGATCAATTGTCAGGTGGATTTTCGAGACGCGCCAGCCGATGTTCAAGCCAACGCCACCAGTTTGCATGAATGGGCCAAAAAAGGGGGCTCCGAAAGCGCGAGCACTGAGAATGTTCTCGTGCAATTCGTTCATCAATGGCTTGCTATCGAGATCCGTCAGCAAGATAACCCAAAATGGCTATTGGAACATTGGCCTGCCAGAAGTTTACTGGACGGGCAGTGGATTGAAGTCCAGCATCCTTCCGGAGTGGCCCGAGGTCGATGCGTGGGGATCAACGAGTCGGGTGCCATTCTCATTCAAAATGAACAGCTTGAAGTTGTGGAAATTCTGGCTGGAACGGTTCAATCGTTTCGCCCGTTGTAGGACTTATCGGCGGCGTTTTGAGCGAGCGCTGATTTTGCGTCGCATTGGGTTCAAACTTCGCTTCTTCGCCTCGACTTCCGGAGCGGTCTCCGAAGTCGAAGAATCGGCGGCATCTCGCTCCGCCAAAGATGGAGTGACCTTTTTTATGATGCCAAAATCTTGTGCGAGCGGATCTGCAACCAGCTGTCGATTGATGCGTTGTTCGATTTCGGTCAGCAAGTCGCCTTGGCCTTTAAAAATGAAGGTGAAGGCAATGCCGTCCCGGCCCATGCGTCCAGTCCGTCCAACGCGGTGAACATAATCATCGACGTCATCAGGCAGGTCGTAGTTGATGATGTGCGAAATCGTTGTCACATCGATACCCCGGCCAACGACATCCGTCGCGACCAGAATATGGATAGCACCACTTCGCAGCGATTTGAAAACGGAATCCCGTTGCGTCTGGTTCATGTTACCGTGAATCGTACTGAGCCTCATGTCCGAGAGTTCAGGGATCCGATGCAATACTTTTTCAAGTTGGTTATGAAGCTTAGCCGTCCCCAGTTTGGTACGGCAGAAAATGATCGTCTGCGGAGGCTTTTCGCGAGTCAGCAACTGAACCAGCACGTCGAATTTGCGATCGGGCGAGACAGTCAGGTAACGTTGTTCGATGGTGTCGACGGAAACGTCCTTTTTAGAACAGTCGACATGGACGGGTTCGAACAGGTATTTCTGGGCGAGTCGCTTGACCTCTTCGTCCAGGGTAGCGCTCAAAAGGAGGGTCTGGCGGTTTTCGGGGCAACGCCGCAAAATGCGTTCGATATCGGGTCGGAATCCGATGTCGAGCATCCGATCCGCTTCATCGAGAACGACGCACCAAATGTTGTTCAGTTTCAATGTGCCACGATTGATGTGGTCGATTACGCGACCAGGGGTTCCGACGACAACTTGAACTGCTCCCTCGAATGCCTTGAGTTGCTTGGTCATGTGCTTACCGCCAGCAACTTCGAGGATTTCGGTCGGGCAGCCGTAAGCAAGCTTGACGAATTCACCATGCACTTGAGCGGCGAGTTCCCGGGTTGGCACCAAAACCAGGGCTTGAGGGTAACGAGACGTTCGGAGCGGATCCAGTTGCTCCAGAATTGGAATAGCGAATGAAGCGGTTTTCCCGGTGCCCGTTCTGGCTTGGCCGATCACATCATAGCCTTCCAAAGCCCACGGAATGACGCTAGCCTGGATGGGGCTGGGCTTTTCGTAGCCAAGTCGTTTAATGGCCCGCTGAGTAATCGCAGAGAGATGCAGGTCGTCGAATGTTTCTGGCGTTTTCGTTTCCATAGTCCGGTCGATGGATGGTGTTCAGGCCAAGTGCAAGCCGTGGCCATCTCTTTCGTTCTCGATCAAACCGGCATTCTACGGTACAGTTTGCTGCCTGATTAGTTCAAAACACCCTTACGCACTTAATTGTTTCATGGACACCATCCCGTTCGAACTCCCAAACGCCGCCTACGCCTGGGCTGACCTGTCCGAAGCCATTTTGGAGGCCGGTTTTGACGAATCCGCCGGACCAAGCCGCAATCTGATCGATCAATGGGAGGAGCCGGACGACCCCATCTGGTCCGTCCTGAGTGCCAATTGGATGTGCGAAAATGCGGAATCCATCAAAAAACAGATCGATGGCATCGCCCGGAATCGGGTCCGACTTGAGCATTTCTTGACCTGCCTGGTTCGAAATTTTCGACAAGCAATTGCGATAAAGAACTCGTTTTCCGACATGGATCAGCTTCAACGTTTGGTGCTGGTTCAGCATGTGGCCGAGCTTTACACCAAGGTGCATGGTTGGGGACTTCAACGCTGCGAAGGAAGTCTGTTGCAAGTTCTTTTCGCCAGCGGTCATTCGACTGCCATCCATTTAGGGGTCGAATTGCTGCTGGCCAAGCCGCCAGTCGACTGGGCCGATGTATCGCTTTCGCTAGCCCCCTTGATGCAATCAAAGACCTGGCGAGTCGAAGACGTATTCCCTAAACTGCTCGCAAGTACCTCCCCGGCTGTCCTGGCACCGGCCCTGGATGTGGCGAACTACGCGGTTCGAAGTCGATCCCTGCCAGAACACCCGGCCCAACGGGAATTGGCTACCTTGTTAAGACTGATGGGAGGCTTGGTCAACCAGCTGGGAATGCTCGAAGAAAACCCAGCCCAATTCGGGACTTCGGTCAGCGCTATCCAAAAAATACTCTTCGACTCGGTCTCCCTATGTGTTTCGTTGTGCGACACGTTCGGCTTGGTAGGCAGCCAGGACGCAATCGGAAAACTGACACAAGCCACCCGCCTTAGCCATCGCCGTATCCGAACCGAGGCAGCTTTTGCGCTGGCTAAATTAGGGGACAAAAAGGGGGAAGAACTGCTCATCGAGTTGGCCGCTGATTTTTCGAGCCGGCAACGCGCCCTGGCGTACGCAGAGGAGTTGGGAATCGAGGAGCGAATCGATGAACGCTGGACCACCGCTGCAGCGCTCGCAGAATCCAGACTGGCGAACTGGCTTGCCCAAAACGAGCAGATGGGGATCTCACCAAGTCGGATGGAATTGCTAGACCAGCGAACACTGGACTGGCCGGGATTTGAACAGCCTCAAGAGTGTTTCCTGTTTCGCTTTGAATACGATCTCCAAGATTCCATTTACAGCAACGTTGGATTCTCAGGACCGATGTGCCATACGTTTTCACAAGACTTGGCAGACATTTCACTGGACGATACGTATGCAATTTTCGTTGGCTGGGACATCGACCATCCCGATGCGTTTGAAGTAGCACCGAATGCGTTGGACGCTCGCATCCAAGAGCGAATGAATCGCCTAACGGAGACCTTGCCGGATCAAATCGAACTGGTTGAAACCTTGCTCTGTGTGAGCTTCTTCGAGCATTTTGGAATCCTAGCCCGAGTGCTGATCAATGACGAACTCCGCATTGCATTAGTATCGGAGGATGACCGGGTGACCTGCGAACCCTTTACTACCAAGAACCAAGCGGATCCCATGTTGACTTATTGGCTGTGGCGCGGACGAACTTTCTTTGAATCGGTCTAGACTCCTGTAGAGCGACAACTAGTTTTCCGTGCGTGTTGCCGAACAGTCCCGGACTCTGCTATCAATCGGAAGAACGGCAGGATGATCGGGGCAGAATGATCAAAAGAACAAACAGTATTTATCATTCTGCCCCCATCGTTCTGTCAATCTTCCAATTGCACCATTCGTGCCTGGCACCTACCCAAGAGTCACACCTACCGAGGGTCCAGCGCGAAGCAAGTCAAGTGCAGCGAAAACCGTAAACAGGGTCTGACCCGACTGGCACTTGTAGTTTGACGTAAGTCCTTCATTGGTAATCCTTTTTGTATTCTGACCTAGGCTTCGTCATTTGTTTGTATGGCTTCGGTCGGCGCTTCTTCACGCGCGGCTCAACGCGGTCCGGCCGATTGCCGACTTTCTC
>JANMLD010000498.1:0-3395 GCA_031372345.1 Pirellula sp. | reverse complement strand
ACGAGCCTGTTTAACGATTTGAGATGTTGGCTTTGTCATGCGAGATTTTTAGCGCACCAATTGCATTAAAACAACCCCGGCGGGATAATTTCACAGCCTAGGAGCGAAAGGCGACAATCTTTCCCAACATCAAAATTTCAGAAAGCCATTTATCATGTCCATTCCACCGATTGCACAGCAAGCTATCGATGTTTTTATAAAAACGGAGAAGACCCGTTCGGATATCGCTACCGCGGTGCTTGCCAAACAATTGAGTGCGGATAAGCAACAAGGCCAAGCGGCGGTGAAGTTAATCGAGCAAGCCGCGACGGTTTCTCGCGGCATTGATGTGTCGGCTTGAGATTAAGGTGCAAGGTGTAAGGCTTACAGCTTGCTTGCGATCAATCATCGCTTTTGAGTTTAATTTTACCTGATGCAGGTGGCTTGTTTCGCGTTTGATTTGCGGTTTTGTCACCGTCGGGTGGGCCGATGGACAACCCTCCTTTGTAGTCGGTCGCTGTATTCGGCGCAGGAAGGGCTGCTGTTTCAGTCGCTGGTTTTCCGGACGTCACCGATTGGCCGCTACTTCCGCCGCTGCTGGTTGCTGCAGCTGTTACAACGGTAGTCTGGTCAATGATAGGGTAGGAAGTTACAACCGGGCCAACGTAATCGATTGGGACTCGATGGGTGTAGGTGCGAGCGACCGTTCTCATTTCTGTGTAAGGCACGGAACGGGCAATGCGTTGGGGAACTTGTACCTTTTGAACGATTCGCTCCATGATCGGAGTTCGAATGACCACATCTTCGGAAACGATCTCCGGTTTGTAGGTCGTTGTTTGGGTTTGAACGGGGCGCACATGCGTTTCTGGCACGTACTCGATTCGTTCGCGAGCCACTTTGCGTGTCACTGGTTTTTGTACGGTTGTTGGAACCATTACTTTTTCTTGGACGGCCTCCATTCTCTGAGTCTGTATAGGAACTTGTTGGGCCACTACCTGGTTCTCCATCCGAGTCGTCGTGATGGGAACCTGCTGCTGAATCATTTCGGATTGCATCCGAGTGCTGGTCACTGGCACCTGCTGTGAAATGACTTGGTTTTCCATCCGCGTGGTGGTGACTGGTACTTGCTGTTGGACCATCTCGGTTTGCAAACGAGTTGATTGAACCGGCACCTGTTGCGAAATCGTTTGCGGCATGAAGCTTTGTTGAGGCACGGCGACTTGCTGATAATTGGGTTGGTACTGCAACTGTGCGAAGTTCTGAGCAGGGGCTTGATAGGGAACCCAGCCTAGTCCACCGCGTTGATACGTTGGGGCTCCATTGAGTGGATTGGTGTTGTAACCGCCCCTTTGAAATCGCAAGAGATATCGGGTGTCGCCGGGTTGGACGTATTGCTGCGCGACGTAACCGCCAGCATCGACGACGGCTGGTTGATAAGTCGTAACGGGCTGATAGGCCGTGTAGTTTTGAGTTTGATACGTTGTTTCTGTAATCGGGCGCTGCACAGCGTAGTTTTGGGTCACCAAAGTCGTCTCTGTCACTGGACGCTGAACCACTTGCTGTTGCGTCTGCATCGTGGTTTCAGTGACAGGTCTTTGGACCATGTAGTTCTGAGTCTGATAAACGGTCTCGGTTACCGGTTTTTGAACGATAACGTGCTGGGTTTGATATTGGGTTTCAATAACCGGACGCATGGTCGTAACGATCTGTTCGACCTGGGACGTTTCGTTCACATAACTCGTCTCGTCGACATAGTCGGTTTTGACCACTTGCTTGTATACGGTGTACGTTTCGTTTTTGGTAGCTGTCTCGATAACCGGTTTGTGAACCGTATGTTGCCTTTTCTCGACCCGTTCTTGCACGGAGGGACGATAACTCACAATTTCTTTTTCTTCCATGCGTTCTTCGTACTCGACTCGCATCGAAGTGACGGGAACTTGTTCGAGCACGGTTTCCGTTTGGAGTCGATACGAAGTCACCGGGTCGCAATATTGAGCGCTCGCGCGGTCAGCAACCAAAAATGCCGATCCCGCGATCGCAATGGCAGATCGAAGGAGGATTTGAAAAGCTTGTCGCTTGCGAAATCTTGAGTCCATAACGCCGTAACCTTTAAGAAATTCTGGAACGAGTCATGCTATTGTGGTTTATTCAGACAAGTCTTTCAAATAAGAAACCGAATCCAGGTCGATAAATCCACTTGCAAGTGCTTGTCGTGTCGATCTTTAGGAAAAGTGCATTTTTTGAAACCTTAACGGCAACTTAGTTGTCGTCACAGTCCTTGCAACCCGCATACACTGCACAAAATGACATTGCGAACAATCCAAACTACCCAAATAACCCATTTCCCAACGTTTTGAACCAATGATTGCACCTGAGCCCGATCGCCTACCGAGTTCGCCTTTTGGACCCCAAGACGGTGGCGGTCACGCTTTTTGGGAGAGTTTTGGAAGACAATCCGGGAGTATTCTGGTTGTGGGACACGGTACTCGTAACCCTTCTGGCGCCCTGCAACTGCTAGATTTGGTGCGCAAGATGCAGATCAAGGCAACTGCGGCCAATATTTTCGGCTGTTTTCTTGAACTGGCAGAGCCTTCGATCGAGCAAGCCATGGAGCGGTTGAGTGAACAGGGAATCAAGAAAACGCTGGTCGTGCCGGTCCTGCTTTTCACAGCTGGTCATGCATTGCAAGATATTCCAGAAGCGGTCGCCCAAGCTGGCAAACGGTTCGGTATCGAAGTGATTGGACAAACGGGCTCACTAGGGACGCACCCATCCGTGCTGGAATTGTCTCAGATCCGATATGCGGAAATCATCGCATTAGACAAAGGACATCCTTGTCCGGCAAACGCGTGCGCAAGGGTTCAATGCAACACCGGTCGCTGCGAGGGGCAATCCATGAAATTGGGTCGGATCGGGCTTGCAATGGTCGGGCGTGGGACGAGCGACCAACAAGCCCTAGCTCATATGCGTCAACTGACCGAACTCAAGGTTGCACCACTGAGTGTCGTTCGATACGAAACGGGATTCTTTGCTGGCGGACAACCCAATGTGGACGGGCTTCTTGAGCAAGCGTCCCAATGGGACTGTGAGTCTATTTTGGTCCAGCCCCATCTGCTATTCGAAGGTGAATTGATTGATCAACTGCGAGACAAGGTACTACAATGTCAACTGCGTTGCCCTGACAAACAATGGTTAATTGCAAGAACTCTGGGCGCGGACCCGAAGCTTGCCGATGTCTTTTTAGAACTGGCACGCGAGCGGTTGGAAAGACTAAAGACTAAAGACTAAAGACTAAAGACTAAAGACTAATGGCTAATGGCTAATGGCTAATGGCTAATGGCTAATGGCTAATGGCTAATGGCTAATGGCTAATGTCTAATGTCTAATGGCTAATGTCTAATGTCTAATGTCTAATG
>JANMLD010000476.1:0-13442 GCA_031372345.1 Pirellula sp. | reverse complement strand
TCGAGCGAACGCGGTTTGAAGTAGCTCGGAGCTAAGGCCGAGATCGCGGCGGCTCCCAATTGCTCCGCTTGTGACGCAAGGGTTCGTGCGTCCGCCAAACAATTCGAGCCGACATGCACGACGACACGCAAGCAGGTGCCGTTGACGACCTCAAACCACCGCTGCGACAAGGCAACGCGTTCGGACAAGGATAGCGAGTGACTCTCGCCCGTACTGCCTCCGATGAAGACGGTCGTAACATGTTTCGACAACAAGTGATCGGCTTGCTTTGCCACGACTGCAAGTTTCAGGGAGCCATCGTCATGGAACGGAGTATGAGTTGCGGCGATTAAGCCCTTAAGAGAAGCGTGTTGCACGTCCTTGATTTCCTTTGGCAGATAGATTGTTTAGGCGAGCGGCAGATCTAAATCTTCCTGCCGAGTCTTCATGTGGGAGAGCGAGGCTCCTGCCGAGCTGGCGTCGCAATGGTTCGGCAGGAGCCTCACCCTCCCGGTCAATGAATTGCTTGGAAAAAGTCGATGTAATCATGTTTAAAGGGGTGACCTCGCCCTCCCGGTAAAAGCATTTCCGCCGCTCGCCTTCACGTTGCTAAGCGGACTTTTCGTTTGGTTTAATGAGCAAAACAATGACGATGGATAGCAATGCGGTACCCGCAAAGACACCAAAAATCATGTTCAACGGGACGTTCTGATCGCGCAAAGCGCCGAAGCCCCAATCCGCAAAGCCTCCGCAACCAATGCTGACTAGGTTCATGATTCCATAGCCCGTGGCTCGAAGCTCAGGACGTACGATTTGGCATAGAATCGGCATGTTGTTGCAATCAAAAAATCCCCAACCAAGTCCAAAAAGGATCAAGAATCCAATCGCCACACTCAGCGTGCCCGCGTTTCCAATCCCAAACAGGCTCGGCAAAAAGAAACTCATGCCAACCGCACTGACAAAGATGCGACCGCGGGAGGTATGTCGCATCCAACGGTCGGCTAACCAGCCTCCGATACCAACGCCAATCAACGACGCTACTTGCACATACAAGACAGCAGACATTCCGGCTTTGCCCTGCCCCAGTCCGAACTGCTCCTTCAAAATATCAGGCATCCAGTCTTTTACGACCCAGCCAGCCATGGCTGGCAACGTAAAATACAACACCAAGAGTAGGAAGTTTCTGTTGGCAAGCAATTCCATTGCTGAGTCACTCGGTGAAAGGTGTTCCGGTTTTTTTAGCGGACGTTGTGGATTGCGAAGTAGTGCAAACAAAGGAATCGCATAAATGACTCCTACAAGGCCGCAAACACCGAAAGCCCAGCGCCAGCCTAATGTTGGCTCATCGGCAACGTAGCCAGAGAAGCCACCCAAGATGATTCCCAAGTAGATGCCCATCTGATGGAAACCCACCGCCCGCGATCTGGTTCGGGTCGAATGGAATTCAGAGATCATGGAAAGGGCTGCTGGGATATAAAATGCTTCGCTGACCCCCATCACGGCCCTTGCCACGACCAATTGTGGAAACGTCGTAACGTAGGCTGTTGCAAGTGTTACGGCGGACCAAACGAACAGACTTGCAGCGATCACATGACGTCGACTCGTTCGATCTGCCACATAACCTCCCACGGGGCTTAAGCCAGCGTACACCCATTTGAAACAGCCGAGCACGATTCCCCAATTGGCTTTGGTCGCGATGTCAGGAATATCCCCCATCATCGAACCCTTCATGGCGGCCAACATCTGCCGATCCAGATAGTTGAGGAGCGCAACAGGGACTAGCAGTGCGACGACCAACCAAGCGGTCTTCGCATTGATGAGCAAGGAATCGTCTTTTGAATCATGCATCGAGAATTCGTTCCACTAACCTTTGTCAATGAGTCGGGGTGTGAACGGACCATACTTCTGAAGAACGAACGCCAGGGCGCATTTCGCCGCTGAGGATGAGCCAATGTTCGCCCCAATGGACCACCGGTGCGGTCACTCGAGGGGCAGGAGTATAACCGAACGGAGTCCATTTGTTGGTGAGGGTATTGTACGAATGAATCTCGTTCGAAAAGCCAGGATGGTCTTGGACAGGCTGAAATCCAACCTTCGAGCCGTCATCGCCACCGATCACTAGGAATTGTGATGCTCCTAGAGTAGGCGCGGGACTTGGTGCAGCCACAGCGGCACGTGGTATATCCGCAATCCTGCTCCAGCCTGCTTTGGGATCGAAACGATAACCGTCGTTAAGATATCGCCGCATCGGTTTTCCTTCACTATCGGCCGACAAATCCGTACCGCTCACGAGAAAAAAACAGCCGTTCTGAACGGCCGATACCGCCAGCATCCGCCCCGAACCGGGCCATGATTCGAGCTCGATCCAATCGCTGGGATTGGAACTCAGGTCTAGAGCATAGAAAGTCTTCAGCGTACTGGTGGCTTGAGGCGACTCAATACCGCCAGCGATATAGATCGTTGAGCTGATCAAAGCTCCGCAAGCATTTGCGACAGGCTTGGGTAGGGAAGGCAAAGACTTGATTACTAATCGAGCGTCCTGTAGCTTCATTTCAAAAACGCCCGCGTAGTGTCTCTCTGCGTCACTACCGCCGACGCAAATGACCCCTTCGGCCGTACTAATCGTAACGCCGTAGCCGAGCGGTCGAGGAAGCCGCCCCACGTCACGCCAAGCAGCCTCCGGCTTTTCTAGAGCCCAGACTCGATCGTACCAAACCTTGCTACCCCCTTCCCATGGAAGTCGGTCGGGAAAGTTCGCACCTCCACCGAAAAGCAACGTCGAACCGTACGTCCCAGCAAAGCCGCTCGCAAGGCCATTACGATCAGGCACGTTGGCGAGTTGACGCCAATTCAACGGTAATTCCTGAGCCAACGCTGAAGCTGTCAATAAACAAACCAGCCCTAATGATTTTCCAATCATGGATCGACCAACTCGTAGACCCCGCGGCCAGCCCGTTTTAGTTTCCCTTGATCGGCCAGTTCTTCCCAAACATCCTTTGGAAATTGATTGGGCGGCGTGATGGCAACCACTCCGGATTTGCCACCGCCAGACATTGGCCCATGTCCGATCCGGGATTCATCATCCAGTTTTGTCAGCTTCAAGCGTTTGCGAAAGGCCTTCATGGCCAGGCGGAGCTCTTCCTTTCGAGCCGCTGGGTCTGGTCCAGCCGCTGGGTCTGATTGAGGTGTCGGCGGAGGTAGCGAGGGTGATTCAGACATGGATCGATTCCTGTTGGTGATGAGAGGCAGGGTTTCCACCAATCGAGTCGTAGTACAACCAGGTACAATGGTACCAAAAAAACGTTGCCCGCTGTAGACGAGCGAGGCCCTTCGCTCGTTCGGGATCGCCATTACCGCGAACCTCGTTTGTGGCCGAGCGAGGCCCTTCGCTCGTTTGTTCGTGCTAAACGAGAGATCCGTAGATTGCCAACTTAACCGATTTCCTACTTATCCACGGATTCCTCAATTCAACTTGACCGAGACGGCTGCAAGACGCTTAGAGCTGCAGCTACAATTGGTCGAAGTCCAACCTGCCCACCGTTCGACGTAATCGAGTAATAGTCCTAGACACGCTCCATTCCAGGTACCCCTTTTCTAATGCACACCCCATCGACCTTGTTCGCGACCGGCCCCTCTTTCGGTAGTTTCGCTTCGCAATACCCATCCTTTTTCAACTGGATTCCTGTAGCCATCACATTTCTTGGGCAAGTTGCATACGCTAAAGATGAATTCGACCACGAGCTTGCACAAGATCCACCTCAGCAACGAGGAGCTAGGCAGGAAGGCTCCAGTCGACTGGTTACTCGAGATCGGGTCGCGCCAAACTGGTTTGCAAACGACGCGAAGTTCTGGTATCGAAATGACCTGGGGGATGGCAAGCGTGAATTCGTGTTGGTCGACGCTGAGAAAGGCATTAGGAAACTGGCACTAGATCACGAAGCGGTCGCAAGAAAAATGGGTGATGCGGTTGATGCATCCCGATTGCCAATCGATAGGCTTGAGTTCAGCGACGACGGCTCGCGAATTATTTTCATAGGCGAAAAGCGTTGGGAGTGGATTGCAAGCACGAACGAGTTGATTGAAACCAAGGAAAGTTTTTCTCAAAAGACGGACTCGCCGCCGAGCCGGAATTCGGATGCGGTAGGGGCAAGTCGCAACGGCGAAGAAACCTCGCTTGCCTTCGAGAACAAGTCGAGCGAGTCGGTTGAAATTTTTTGGATTAGTCCAGACGGCGTTCGCACGTCCTATGGGAAAATCGCGTCCGGCGCTACACGCGATCAGCACACTTTCGGCGGACATCAATGGGTTGTCGTCAATGCCAAGGGTGAAGATCTAATGCTGACAACTGCGACCGACCAGGCGGCGTTGGTCGTTATCGATGGAACCAAGTCGATTCCTGCAGTGCCTCCCCGGCGTCGCAATCGCGAACGAAATCAAAACAGCGATGCGTCGAAGAGTCGTTCTCCAGATGGTAAGTGGTCGGTCGAAATCAAGAACCAAAACGTATTGCTCAAGTCCGAGGTTGATCCATCGGAATTTTTTTTGAGCACGGATGGAGTGGAGGGAAATGCCTACGACCAACTCGGATGGTCGCCGGATTCGAAATCACTGGTCGCCTTTCGCGTTGAGCCAGGTGACAGGACTGAGGTACATCTTGTCCAGTCTTCTCCAGAGGGTGGCGGACGGGCGAAACTGCAGTCAAGACCCTACGCGCTTCCAGGTGACAAGTTTACGAGCTGCGAACTAAGCGTTTTTGATATCGCCGCGAAAAAGCAGTTGAAACCCATCGTCGATCGGTTCGAAAGCGAATGGCAGCGACCAAGGGTTCGTTGGAGCCACGACAACGCTCGATTTACGTACCAACAAACCGATCGAGGGCATCAACGCTTTCGCCTTGTGGAAGTTGAGGTTGCCAACGGGAACGTGCGCAACATCATTGATGAAAACACAGCGACCTTCTTATGGACAGCCCATACCGAAAACCAAATGCTGCCGACCATCACTTGGTTAGAGCAGACCAAGGGCGAGTTGCTCACTATTTCCGAAATGAGCGGTTGGCGACATGTTTATCTGGTCGATGTCGAAACTGGATCCAAGAATCCAATCACATCCGGCGATTGGATTGTGCGAGGTATCGAACAGGTGGACGAAGCGAATCGTCAATTGTGGTTTCGAGCGAGCGGTTGTTTTTCAGGTCAGGACCCCTATTTGATCCATTTTGGACGTGTCAATTTCGATGGGAAAGGACTGGTTTGGTTGACGGAGGGGCATGGCAACCACACACTGCAATACTCGCCGGACAAAAAGTATTTGATCGACACTTACTCGCGCGTGGATCTCCCGCCTGTCACGGAACTGCGTCGCGTATCGGACGGCAAGCTCATCTGTGAACTGGAACACTCCGACATCGATCGCTTGAAGAAGTCCGGATGGTCGTCGCCAGACGTTGTTGTATCGAAAGCGCGCGATGGAGTGACCGACATATGGGGCTTTGTTTGTTTGCCCCGCAACTTCGATCCAAAGAAGACTTATCCTGTTCTGGAGGACATCTACGCCGGTCCGCATGGGTCACACGTTCCCAAGTCGTTCAGTCCCAGTTCAAGGTACAGTTCCTTGACGGATCTTGGTTTCATCGTGGTCAAGGTGGATGGCATGGGGACGGCCAATCGTTCGAAAGCGTTCCACGACGTTTGTTGGCACAATCTCAAGGACGCGGGCTTCGAGGACCGAATACTATGGATGAAAGCTGCGGCGTTGAAGTATCCGCAAATGGACCTTGAACGCGTAGGAATTTACGGCACCTCGGCGGGCGGGCAGAATGCGGCCGGGGCTGTCTTGTTTCATCCAGAGTTTTATAAGGTTGCGGTCGCCGCTTGCGGTTGCCATGACAACCGAATGGATAAGGCTTCTTGGAACGAACAATGGATGGGGTATCCGGTGGGGCCGCATTACAGTGAGTCCTCCAACATCGACAATGCGCATCGACTTCAGGGAAAGCTGCTTTTGATCGTTGGGGAGATGGATACCAATGTCCCCCCCGAGTCAACGATGCGATTCGCGGACAAGCTGATCAAGGCCAACAAGGACTTTGACCTGCTTGTTATCCCCAATGCGGGCCATGGGATGGGTGGTACCTACGGCCAACGCAAGATGCATGAGTTCTTCGTTCGACATCTCATCGAAAAGTAACAGGCATGCCAATGCCCCCGAGTTTACTCGGGGGATACTTACCTTATCTCTAGAGTGATGGTCAGTACCCTCGGCATAAAGCCGACGGCATGCCAATGCCCCCGAGTTCACTCGGGGGATACCTACCTTATCTCTAGTAAGCGTCTCGCTTCAAAACCACGAAGATGGTTTTGAACAATATTTTAATGTCCATCCAAATGGACCAGTCTCGAATGTATCGGTGGTCCAACGAAATACGGGCTTCCATCTTCTCAACAGTATCTGTCTCCCCGCGGCTTCCCTCAACTTGTGCCAGTCCAGTGATCCCCGGTTTGACCTTGTGCCGCATCATATAGCCGCGAATGAGCGTTCGAAAGTGCTCGTTATGGGCATTGGCGTGTGGACGGGGCCCGACCAGCGACATCGATCCAAGAATGACGTTGAATAGCTGTGGCAGTTCATCCATCGAAGTCTTGCGCAAGATGACGCCAACCGGGGTAATCCGTGGATCATTTTTGGTTGCTTGTTTGACGATCGGACCGTTGTCACACGTGACCATCGAGCGGAATTTCCAGACCAAGATTTCCTTCCCATCCAAACCGTATCGCTTTTGGCGGAAGAAAATTGGCCCAGGCGAAGTTAACTTCACGAGCAACCCGCAAAGCAAGAGGATCGGCGAAACAAGAACAACGCCGACTAAACTGATCGAAAGATCCAGGGCGCGTTTGAGCCAGCCATCGACACCGTACATAGGCGATTCAAAGACGCTGACGACCGGCAAGCCGCCGACGTGCGTCCAACGCGAATGAAGCAATTCAAAGACAAAGAAATCAGGGACAATGTACGCCGAGGCCGTCGTGTTCGCCAACCGATCCAGGACTGACTGAATCCGCTTTTCAGCCCGCATCGGCAAGGTGATCAGTACGGTATCGATTTCACCCGTTTGGATCATGTCCATGAGTTTGTTGCAGTCGCCCAGGAATGGCGGCATGCCTTCGGTGAGTTCAGCCCGTCGTCCATCTCCTCGGTCATCGAAGAAGCCGACAACCATGAGCCCACTGTCGGTTGAGTTCTTTGCGTTGCGAGCAATTTCCAGTCCCAACCGGTTGGACCCAATGATAGCGGTTTTGCTTAGACCATAGCCTCGACGACCGAGCGATTCCAGTATGCTTCTAACGAACATGTGGGTGCACAGAACAAATAATCCGCCTACAAAATACCAAGCAACAATCGACGATCGCGCAAAAGTATCGGAGGTTCGCGTAAAGAGCCCAACCAGCAAAAGGCAAACATAAGTCATGGTCCAAGCGGCTGTAGCCAATCCAACTTCATGGTCCGCCGAACGCCCTCGACCAGGCTTGTAGATCCCGAACAATTCACCAATCAAGAACAACAACACGCACGCCACCAAACTGCAAATCGTTGTTGACTGATTCAATGGCTGTTGCGTTAGCCATTGGACCAGCGGCAACGTGAGGCAAAGCATTACCGAATCGAACGCATGCAACAAGGTTGGCAGGAGGGAGCGAGTCGTACGGATGTTGGTGGTAGACATTGGATGGAATTCTGGGATTAGAAACACTGAACACTGAACACTGAACTCTGAACACGGCAGAACTGACGTAATCGTTTCAGCCTGTTTAATCGTAAATGCTTAAGAGAATCGACGGGAAACGCTAGGTTGCCATTTTGGCGCATGCAACCAAGAACGCGAGAACTTGGGCCTTTCACTCGCGGGCCACCCCAACAATCCCTACCTTCCCAAAATAGCAATTTCTTAAGAGGGAACAGAACTAAGTCTGCGATCTGACCGATATCCAAACCATGTATTTGAGCCGAGCACTCCTCCGACGAGTCAACGCATGCCAGAATCTCTAAGCGTCATTTTCCCCGTTCGCGATCGTCAGTCCCAGATTCAATTGCGAGTGGAAGGGCTCCTCGAGCTTCTTTGCGAGTTAAGCCAGGACGTGCAAGTGATCATCGTAGACGACCAATCTGACGATGCGACGCCGGAGGTTTTGGAGGAGTTGCGAAGAAAATATCCCCAGATCAATGTCGTTCGAAACATCCATTCGGTTGGGCCTGCACAATCGGTAGAGTCGGTGCTGTGTTTGGCTAGAGGCGATTTCATTTTCCTACACCAGTCCTATGACGCCATCGATTTCGAAGAGATCGTGCAACTTTGGCAACTTAGGAAGGATGAACAATTGGTCATCGCTCGGGCAGCGACTCGCGTACGTAGAATCGACCAACAGTTGTTGCAAAGACTTCACGAATGGGGACGCAAACTCGAGGAGCATTGGCCCGTGCCACGAGCGGTTGTTGATGGCCTGCAAATGATGCGCAAGGATGGAGTCAAGTCACTATCCAAGGTCAAGGATACGTCCGAAGATCTAGAAGTAACTCACCAATCGCACCGACGAATCACCGCACCCAAGTTTATCCAGTCGACGCCTGCGTCGCAGAATGCGAAATCGGAAATCCGTTAAGGCGTGCGGCAGATTGGATTATCCCAACCCGAAGTGTAAGCGAGGGACAATTTTGCGGGTCCCTCACTTACGTTTCGGGTTGTGATTGGAAGTTTTTACATTGCCGCTTGCCCAATCTAGTATTTCCGTTCGCAATCCGATTCGTCACCTTGCCACTAGAAACACGGCGACGGACCCATTGGCTCTGGCGAGATCGTAAACGCGAATCGCTTCGCCGGCGGGTACATCGTCTGAAGGATCGATCACGATAGGGACATCGGATCGCACGCGTAAAATTCCGTTCAATCGGTTGGACAAGATCTCCAACGATCCAACCGGCTCTCCGTTGATAGAGTATTCCATCGACAGGCTCGTCGCATTCTTAGGCTTTTGGATACGTACGATCACGTCGCTAAGGTCGGTGAGAACACTGGGAGGATCATTCGTTTTACCGCTTCCCTGCTGTTTTGCGTCGGGGGCGGCGGCCACTGCGCTCGGCAATGCCTTTTCGATTCGTTGGAACGACGAAGTGGCCAAAAAGAACACGAGAAGCAAGAATACGACGTCGATCATCGGCGTCATCATGCTATCGACCGAGGCCGGTTTGGAGCCAGCGGAGTAGGACGTTTTCACGATGCCGTCGCCTCGTACACTGCAAAAATAACGTCGGTATTGCCGGTCGCCGAACAAAGCTTTAACAAAGCCGCAATATGTTTGTAATCGGCCGCTCTGTCGGTGCGAATGCGAATCCGCAACGGGCCACCTGCTGAACGCATATGCGATAGGATTGCGCGGCTTACTTGCTCCAACGGCATCGCATGGCTGGCAACTTGGTATTCGCCGGTCGCTAGCACTTGAACCGTGAGGGTTGGTTTATCGGAAAAGTCGTTCGCCCCTGCGGTTGCTGTGGGCAAATCGAGCTTTAAAAAATTCTCCTGCTTGGCTAGGTGGCTACTGACAAGAAAGAAGATAATCAGCAGGAACGTTACGTCGATCATGGGTGTCATATTGATCGTGACACCTTGGGAACCGCGATAGTTTGGAATTCTCACAAAACGCAACGACTTGTTTAGGTTCTTACGACTTTTCGCATCAGCCAAGTGCCGATCAGGGCCAACGTGATGTTGCCCAGCCACAACGTAGACGCCGGCCAAGTTCCATCTTTCGAAAATTCTAGGGTCAATCCGAAGATTGGGTAGTAGATCAGCAAGATGGGGATAAAGCAAACTCCGAATGTCCACCAGTAGTCCGCACTCCGGATTAGGACGGCCATGGGCACCCCCATCCAGACAAAGGCTAGGCAGCTAAATCCTTGTGCCCAACGTCGCATCGGTTCGGTTTTTAATCGGCACAACTTTTTTTCCGTATCGGCCAATTCAGCGCCAATTGCGTGAGTCGCCGCGTCATTCAAACTGATATACCGCCCTGTCGCCAATGCGATCGAATGGCGAGTCGCGAGCTTTTCCCGTCGCCGATCGTTGAGTCCGTTCTGGCGGGCGACTTCACCCGGAATTTGACTAATGGAGTACTGTGAAGGACTCGCAGAGTTCTTGCCATTTTTGGCGGCTAAATCCAATGGCATCTCGATAATCCACGAGCGAGGCAACCGGAACTGATTTTGACGATCCGCATCGACGCAATCGACCAATGAGTCTATCAATTCGATCACCATCTTATCGTTGTTGGGATCAATCGAAATCCGAGCCCGCTCTGCGATGATCGTTCGCAATTGGTTATCGCTCTGCATCCAAATATTGGGCTTAATGAGCCATCGATCCTTGACCTCTTGGACATGGATGGCAAAGCCTTTCTCCGAGTTGTAGGCTTTTTTCGAACTCAGGCCTCGATAGATGATTTCCTCGAACGATCGCAGAATAACCAGTTGCATGGCTGGTTTCGCCCACGAGACCGCCATGTCGTTCAACCACACAGAAGGCACACTAAGCAAAAAGCCGAGGATGACCGCTGGCCGAAAAATACACATCGGGGAAATGCCAGCGCCTTTCAAAGCAACGATTTCATTGTCCGCTGAAATTCGTCCATAAACACAACAAACGGAAAACAGGATGGTCGGCGGAACCGAATACTGAAACGCCGTCAGAAAAATGTAAGGCATCAACTTGGCAACCGACAGGTAGCTCAAATCCAGCGAAATGAGGTTTTGCCCTACGAAAACCAACGAAATCAAGGTTGTCATCGCAACCAATGACAACGCAAACATTTTGAAAACATCCCAGAGGATGTATCTGGTGAATTTTACAGGGAACATAACCTCGGGACTATAGCGGCTTTAGTCGGATGGGACGATGCCAGTTCCGACCCTAGAAATGCCAAACATTAACCCGATCTTTTGACAGCTTTCGCCCCGAATGGGGCAGCAACATCCTAGCCCAGGGCAGAGCTTAGCGACAAAATGTCGCTAAGCGCCGCCCTGGGATCTGCAAAACACCGCTCGCCGCCCTGAAGGGGCTTTACAGAATGCTCGCGTTCAACGATTGCTTACGCGTTCGGCCCCTTCAGGGCAATTTACGGGGGTGTTTGTGGCGTACCCAGGGCGGCGCTGAGCTCTGCCCTGGGCTAAGATGTCAAAGCCCGTTGGGCTAAAATCGATCGAGATCCGAGCCTGCGGGATTTGGTGCAACCGCTTACGGATTTTGGTGATGATTAGCGAGAAGTGTCGATTTTTGTTACCGATTGATTTCAATGCGGTAATTCAAAATCCGATTGGTAGCGATTTGTTCACAACGCAACCAAAGTGTTTTACCGACCAATTCCGAAGCGTTTTCTAGCACAATTAGCTTGGTCACGCGGTCCTTTAGGCCAGCAATCTGGGTCCTTTCCCGAGCGCGGTCAGGGATCAATAGCAGGCAGTCAAAGTTGAGCGGGTTGGATTCGTGATTGATGACGTCGATGAATAATCTTAGCCGATCCGCAGCGTCGAATTCATATCGCGGTTCGAATTCGAAATCGCTGGTTCCCACTTGCATTTCCTGATCCACAACAAAGGTGACTGGCTTATCGCCTTGAATGGAGAACTTCAGTTTGACAGATGCTGCCGTCGTGTTTGCGTCAGGTCGAATTTGAATCGGCACGTTGATGACATCGCTGGCATTGCCTTCGATTTCAAATCCCGAAGTTGTATCAAGGGCCATGAGGAACGGAGCGATGACTTGCACTTTGCCAACCACCGGAACGGAAAGGGGGTTCGCAAATCGCACTTTCATTTCCTGGGTTTGGCCAACCAGTGGATCGATTCGAGTCTCCTGTAGCCCGACTCCCATTCGCCACCTGGCTACACGAACATCAATTCCGTCGATAATAATCGGCCACTTATCGATAGCAATTCGCTGTTCCGGACCACTTGCCGTTTTCAACGTCTCCACGGGGACAGAACGCCCCCAAATGTCTCGAGCCGTGACATCCTCTCCAAGATAGAGCTGTGCGTGCCTGGGTCTAGCGGACCAAACAATCAGTTTTGCGAGATCGCCGTTTGCGATCAAGTGGTTTTCCCCTAACAATTGAGTTGGCAGACTTCCGATAAGTCTCATTCCAGATAGTGCCGCGGCTATGGATCGAAACGGAAGAAACATCTCTCGAGGCCCACCGTCGATATCCAACAGTCCGACTTCTGGGTCAGCCGGATGCGAGATCCATGCCGTCGTGCCATGCGTTCCAGGATCCTTGGTGCTTAGCACCATCCTGGAAACTAAATCTTGAACGCGAACACTGAGTGAGTAGTCCAGTGAACTGATAGGAGTTATGCTCATCCATGGAACCCTGCGAGATATTTCCGTTCCCCCTTTTTTTTCGATCTGGCTCTCCGTCTCTACTGCCGTTAATGGTTGAGTGGAATACAACTGCCACCGATCAATGGTTGTCACAGGAGGGGCGGAAAACATCGGACTCCGGGCAGCGATCAGTTGCGTCTCTTGTCCATACCTACCGGCAAGGTTCTTGATCGATATCAAAGCTTGCGTGATTCGCGGATTGGAAATGAAGTCGATTTCGTGGTCCCATCCGATTTGGAAGTCCGAAATCCGAGCGCACATCGGTCGCATGACAGGTTCCAAGAAGGATGTCACCATCAGGGAATCTTCCAATGCAGAGCCTGTTTCATTGGGAACGAGTCGAGCAAATTTACTATGCAATGAAAGGGGAGGGGATGCGATAACACCGACGCAGCCAACACCCGACATTTGGATCCTATCCACGCGTTCAATGGCCGCTTTGCTTGATACCGGATCTTGGGAATCAAACCAAATGGGGATTTTGATTCGTCCTACGTGCCCATGCCGAAGTATTTCGATGAGACGCCCTGTATCGATTGCATCCAATCCATCTTTTCCTTTTGTCGACATGGTCCAACCAAAACGGGAATCGGCTTTTCGTGGAAGATCTTCGGGCAAGACCACGAATTGCTCGTCCAGTTTGAAAACCCCCGACTTTCCTTTTGAGAGTTGTGTCCGCGTTTCGTAATAGCCAGGATCTAAGTCGGACAAACGCCATTCGCAGCTTCCATCCCAATAGGACTTATTTCCGGTCTTCGTTTCGGAATCGCGTTTTGAGACGTATCGATTTTGTTGTGCATCCTGCTGAACTAGGTTCTTTTTTACGGAATCCACTTCCCGGCCTGTGTGGTCGATAAGCACCAATTCAATTTTCGACTGGTCGCTGTTCATTCCGCTGGCATTGCAGCGGACGACGACTTCCTCACCTTGTCGATAATACGCAAGCGGCTTATCTACAGATAAACTGAGTCGAGGAGTCCGGAAAATGCGGATAGCATCGAGGCCAAATTCACCGCGGTAGGCCTTGATTGACTTTGGC
>JANMLD010000471.1:0-5650 GCA_031372345.1 Pirellula sp. | reverse complement strand
GAGAAATCAGCAGAATGAACTAACGGCGGTAGAGAGTGCTGAGCTCGAGCGGCTCGGGCCGTTCGAACATATGATGCAGCTAATCAAGGCGAGGGCGAGAGGTTTCGCAAGTCTGAAGCCGTGAGTGAAACACCCGTTTCGGCAGCATTGCGTCGGCGAGTGCAGGAGCGAGCTTCTGGGAATTGCGAATACTGTTTGCTTTCCGAAACAGATGCATACTTTTCTCATGAACCGGATCACATTATCGCGAGCAAACATGATGGCCCGACCGAATTCGAGAATCTTTGTTGGTCTTGTTTCGACTGCAATCGATTTAAAGGATCAGACATCGCATCACAGGACCCGGTGAACGATGAATTAGTACGACTGTTCAATCCACGTAAAGACATGTGGAAAGAACATTTCAAACTAGAAGATTCTCTTGTCGTCGGATTGACTCCATCGGGCCGAGCGACCGAACGACTATTGAAGTTCAACTTAGCCTCACGGGTCGAAATCAGGAAAACTCTTTCCGTCGCCAATCGATATCCTAGCACCTAGCCCCTATCCACTGCCCCCTGAAAACTGAACCCTGAAAACTGAACACTAAACCCTGAACACTAAACCCTGAACACTGAACACTGAACACTGAACACTGAACCCTGAACACTGAACACTGAACACTGAACACTGAACCCTGAACCCTGAACCCTGAGCCCTGAACCCTGAACCCTGAACACTGAACACTGAACACTGAACACTGAACCCTGAACCCTGAACCCTGAACCCTAAACACTGAACCCTGAACCCTGAACACTGAACACTGAACCCTGAACCCTGAACCCTGAACACTGAACACTGAACACTGAACACTCCCGGTTTCGGTCCACGATTTGCATTTAAGGCAATTCTGAATTGCCAACTGCCAATCCATTTGACTTCCTTCGTTGTCAAACCTTCAGAACCGGAACACCAATATGACTTTTCGCATGGATAAACTGACGATCAAAGGCCAGGAAGCGATCGTCGAAGCCCAATCGCAGGCCGCGTCGTCTGGCAATCCGGAAATCGAAGGTTTGCATCTGCTAAACGCCCTGCTCAAGGATAATGAAGGGGTCGTCGTCCCATTGCTGAAAAAAATGGGCGTTCCATTGGAAAAAGTACGGACGACCTGCGATAGCGAATTGCAGCGATTACCCCGAAGTTCAGGCGGACGTCAGCCGTCGGTCGGCCCATCCCTGCAGAAGTCTCTCGAGGCCGCGTCCGATGCTGCCACGGCCATGAAAGATGAGTTTGTCAGCACCGAACACTTGTTGTTGGGCCTTTGTCGTACGGAAAACAAGGCCAGCAGTCTTTTGAAGCTTCTGGGCGTTTCCGAGCCCGACATTCTCAGCGCCCTGCAAAGTGTGCGGGGGAGCGCGCGTGTCACAGATCAGAGCCCAGAAGGCAAATTTCAAGCTCTGGAAAAGTACGGAATCGACTTGGTCGCGTTGGCCAGCAAAAATAAATTGGACCCTGTTATCGGTCGCGACAACGAAATCCGTCGCGTTATCCAAGTTCTTTCGCGACGCACTAAGAACAATCCTGTTTTGATCGGCGAACCTGGGGTCGGCAAGACGGCCATCGCTGAGGGGCTGGCTCAACGCATCGTCCAGGGGGACGTTCCTCAGAGCCTCAAGAATCGTCGAGTCATTTCGTTGGACATGGGCTCGCTCATCGCTGGTACGAAGTTTCGAGGTGAATTCGAGGAACGGCTCAAGGCAGTTTTGCGAGAGGTCAAAGATGCTGAGGGTGAAGTCATCCTGTTTATCGACGAACTCCATACGGTTATTGGAGCTGGGGCAGCGGAAGGCTCGAGCGACGCAGCCAATTTGCTCAAGCCCGAGTTGGCACGCGGACAATTGCGCTGCATCGGCGCAACCACACTCGACGAATACCGCAAGCATATCGAAAAGGACGCCGCCCTCGAACGAAGATTTCAGCCGGTGTACGTCGGAGAGCCGAGCGTTGAGGACACCATTACGATTCTGCGCGGGCTCAAGGCGAAATACGAGGCGCATCACGGTGTGAAAATCCGCGACGCGGCACTCGTCGAAGCCGCGAAGTTATCGCATCGGTACATCACCGATCGATTTCTACCGGACAAAGCGATCGACTTGATCGATGAAGCGTCCGCGCGGCTTGCTATGGAACGGGACAGCGTGCCAACGGAGATCGATACCCTCCAACGGCGACTACGACAATTGGAGTTGGCTCAGCGACAGCTCAATGAGGAATTCGACAACAGTACCGATGAAGCGTTGGAAGACGTTGAAGAGGAGATGGAAAAAGTGCGACGTGAGCTTGCTAGCCTCCGCGAGCAGTGGGAGTCGGAAAAGTTAGGGTTCTCCGGTGTGGGTTCGGTCCGACGCTCGCTTGAAAAAGCCGAAGGGGAATTCCGACAATTGGATTCGCGAATCAAAGAGCAGCAGTCCTCGGGAGCCGGTGTTTCCGAAGCAGACTACCAAAAACTGTTCGAACTCGATCAACATCTCCGCAAGGTGCGAGAGCAAATCGCAAAAGAGGAAGTCCAAGAGACGAAGGAAACGAAAGAGACCGATAAGCGTCGATTGCTTCGAACGGAAGTTACCGCGGACGAGATTGCAGCCGTGGTCAGCGCTTGGACCGGTGTGCCCGTGACACGCATGTTGGAGACCGAGCGCGCTAAGTTGTTAGTCATGGAAGAACGATTACACCAACGTGTGATCGGTCAAAACAAAGCGGTCGAAGCGATAAGCAATGCCGTGCGGCGCAGTCGTAGTGGGCTTCAAGACGCCAATCGTCCAATCGGCTCGTTCCTTTTCCTTGGACCTACGGGGGTTGGCAAAACGGAACTTTGCAAAGCGCTGGCCGAAGTCATGTTCGACGACGAAACCGCCATGGTGCGTATTGACATGAGCGAGTTTATGGAGCGACACACGGTGAGTCGGCTCGTAGGTGCACCCCCTGGATACGTTGGCTACGAGGAAGGTGGCCAGTTAACGGAAGCCGTACGTCGACGACCTTATAGCGTTATCCTGCTTGATGAGATTGAAAAGGCACACACGGATGTCTTCAATATCCTCCTGCAGTTGCTAGACGATGGTCGATTAACGGATGGCCAAAATCGCACGGTCGACTTCACCAACACGATCGTTGTTATGACCAGTAACATCGGCAGTCAGATGATCCAAAGAGTTGCGGAAGAGGGAGGTACCGAAGAAGAAATGCAGCAAGCGGTGCAGGATTCGCTCAAGACCAAGTTTTTGCCGGAGTTCTTAAATCGAATCGACGAAACCATCATATTCGAGCCGCTTCGGAAAGAACAAATCCGCAAGATTGTGGTGCTGCAAATTCAAAAGCTTGAACAACAGTTGGTCGAGAATCACTATCGATTGAATGTCACTGAGCGAGCAATAGATGCCATAAGCAGCGAGGGATACGATCCTGTTTATGGAGCTCGCCCACTGAAACGCGTGATCCAACGCCGACTACAGAACAAGATTGCAACGGAGCTACTGCGACGCGAAGAGAATAACGGTGGCAGCATTCACGTGGACTTCCTCGAGGATGATTTTGAAATCAAGTCTCTGCCATGAGATGCCGATAGTCGCCTTTTGCTCCGCAAAAGTGCGTTAGTGTAGCTCGGCACTCCGTGCCGAGTACCCCGTACCAAGCACTCCGTGCCGAGTACCCCGTACCAAGCACTCCGTGCCGAATAAAACGGCACGGAGTGCCGTTCTACACTGTAAGGAATTCTAGTTTGGAAGAACCAAAAAAAACGCTTCGCATCGTAATCGTTGGTGGCGTCGCGGGGGGGGCTTCAGCCGCAACGCGAGCTCGCCGAGTCAATGCGAATGCGGAAATCACGATGCTTGAGCGCGACTCGGTGGTTTCGTTTGCGAATTGCGGGCTCCCATACCACGTCGGCGGCGAAATTGAGAAACGACAAAGCTTGATCGTCGCAAAGCAAGAACTGTTTTGGAATCGCTTTCGCATTCAAGTAAAAACGCGATGCGAGGTGATAGCAATCGATCGGCAGACAAGTACATTGCATGCATTGGATCGAGAGTCAGGCAAACCGTTGTCAATTCCCTACGATCGATTGATCTTGGCGACTGGAGCGGAGCCTAACAGGCCAAGCTATTGCGATCCTATGCCGAACAACGCATTCCATCTTTGGACGTTAGCGGACATGGATGGGATATTGGCGAAATTGAAGAGCGGAGGAGTAGCCCGTGCGGTGGTGGTTGGTGGCGGCTTTATAGGGCTGGAGGTTGTAGAGCAACTTCATCGGCACGGAGTCCATGTCACCTTGATCGAACGCGATCCGCAGATCCTTGCCAGACTAGATCGTGTCTTTGCCAAGATAGTCGAGAACCACTTGGAATCCAAATCGATCGCACTGCATCTTGGCAATCCTATTGAGTCGCTAAAAATCGAGAATGGAAAAGCCGTTTCGGCGACACTTCAGGACGGCAGCGTGCTGAGTTTGGATTTATTGATTGTCGGGGCAGGAGTCAAGCCTCGAACAGCCCTGGCTTCGCAGTGCGGTCTGTCGATCGGCCAGGAGGGCGGTGTGACCGTCAATGAATTCATGCAATCGTCGGACCCCAACATCTATGCCGTTGGAGATATCGCAGAGTATACGAACGGTGTCACTTCGAAACGTGGCATCAATCCCCTCGCGGGGCCAGCCAATCGCTCGGGTCGAATTGCAGGGACGCACGCCGCCACAGGCGTAAGCGAACCGATGGGGTCGGTCTTAGGAACGTCTATCGTTAGAGTCTTTGAGCTAACAATAGCATGCACCGGACTAAACGAACGCAATTTGGCCGCCAACGGGATCCCTTTTCGAACGGCTATTGTTCAGGCACCGCACCATGCATCCTATTTTCCTGGCGCTCAATCGATGCAGCTCAAGATCCTCTATTCGCCGACGGACGGAAAGTTACTCGGAGCACAAGCGGTTGGGGGTGAAGGGGTCGACAAGCGAATCGACATATTAGCGACCGCGATGCACTTTGGCGGAACCGTCTTTCAGTTGGCGCAGCTTGATCTTGCTTATGCCCCACCCTTCGGGAGCGCCAAGGACCCGATCCATATGGCTGCGTTTACCGCTTGCAATGATTTGCGAGGGACACCAACGCTAGCCTTGCCAGACGTCGATTTGTCTAATGCGCAAATCGTAGATGTTAGGACGCCTGCCGAGCGAGAGTCATTGCCCCTGGAAAATGCCATTGCAATTGAGGTGGATGATTTCCCCTCGCGGATGCAAGAATTGGATCCTGAACGAGTGACCGTTGTCGTTTGTCATTCCGGTAAGCGGGCTCACGTGGCAGCAGCCTGGTTGCGCAGCAGCGGGTTCAAAAGCGTTTTCAACTTGACTGGGGGCATGTCGATACGAAGTTTGACCGAAGCTTTTCGCAATTGAAGGTTGGTTTAGCTGAGGCTATTGGTAGCTGAGCGAGGCCGTTTGTAGCTGAGCGAGGCCCTCGCTCAGGAAAGGACTGCCCGGTCAGACTCTCGTAATCCCGGTCGTTTTAAAAGAATCCAACGAGCGAAGGGCCTCGCTCGTCCACAAATGTCGCCTTTTGCTCTGCAAATGTCGCCTTTTGCTCCGCAAAAGTGCGCTAGCGAAGCGCACTTTCGC
>JANMLD010000458.1:0-34726 GCA_031372345.1 Pirellula sp. | reverse complement strand
CTCTGTGAACGCTTCGATGCGTCGGTTGCCCGAACACACGCATCACTCGAGGCCAAGGTGACTGGCTAGGTCTTTCCTCGTACGACTCTTTCATTCGCTACCTCTCTCCGGCTTGCGCCGACGCACCCTGACACCTTTGTTTCAGACCCAAGGCCGAAGGCCGTGAACGGTTACCAAATTTTCCTACCAACCGCATTCATAGAATGGTAGTAAGATTGGTTGGTAGGAAGATAGTCGCATTCAAGTCCTGAGCGAGTATTGCGATTGCTAAGTTCCAGCGGATACTCAGCAAACAGCCTTGCGATCGCCAGAAACCGACTTTGGGTTCGATTGTTACTAACAGCAAGATGAGGCGTTCCTATCCGTACTTGCTGTTAATATGAATTCTACGGCAGCAATCACCATCCATGAAGTGAGCAGTGTGCACACGCGGCAACGTCCGCTGTTTAGGCCATCAAAAAGGCCGGATCGTGGTAAAGTAGAAACCAATTCAGGCGTCGCTTTTTACTCGCCGATTGAACTCGCATCAATGAGACTGCCGTATTACTGCATCCGCATGCAGGGTTGTCGATAGATTCTATGGCGGAAACCAAACGCCGTCGTGTCTCCCAATAGATCGCCATTCTGCACCAACATTACAGATCCGGCTCGATTGTGTATACTTAGGGTTGCCCAGCGAATGCAATGCTTGTTCCTAACTTCCTTTTGACTTGTCCATCATGTCCACACCTGTCCCAATGCAACTCTCTCGCATCATCATCAGCGAGATCAGCGACAACCAGGTCATCTACTTGAAAGAAGTCGACGGCGAGCGGCAATTCCCAATCCTCATCGGCATTTTCGAAGCGACCAGTATTGACCGACGCGTGAAAGCCAAGTCGACGCCGCCGAGGCCTCTCACACACGATCTGATTGTCAATATTGCTGAGGCTCTCGGAGCCCAAGTCGAAAGTGTGGTCATTTCGGATCTTCAAGACCAAACGTACTTCGCCCATTTGCGTCTCAAGCGAGGCGAGGAAATCATCGAAATCGACTCAAGGCCCTCCGATGCAATTGCCGTTGCGGTGACGTTCCAACCACCTCTCCCGATTTTCGTGACCGAAGAAGTTTTAGAAAAGGTTACGGGCAAGTCTTGATGGAATCGGAGTCTCCAACGCCGCGCAAGGTAAAGCGCATCCCTTTCAAAGTCGACATTGCTGGCGTCATTGAGATTATGGGGACATCGCTGTATAGCCATCCCAATACTCCCGTTCGCGAGCTACTACAAAATGCGCACGACGCTATCATGCGACGGCGAGCACGCGACTTGTCTTACCAAGGTCGCATCGATGTACTGCAAGACGCGACCGAGCGCACTCTCACCTTCATCGACGACGGCATCGGGTTGTCTCATAACGAGGCCGAAGACTATTTAGGGACACTTGGAATCGGCATTACAGGGCTGATCAAGAAAGGGGCAACCGACGCCTTTGATATTTCCATGCATTCCAACAAGCGCGACGGCAGCAATCTGATCGGGCAGTTTGGAATCGGACTTTTTTCCGCCTTCATGTTGGCGGATAAAATTATCGTCGACAGTTTACGGTTTGAGGGAGAGGAAGCGGTCCGTTGGGAAGCCGGGGCTGGCACCGATATCGAGCTTTCCACCTCCGATCGCACGACGGTTGGGACCTCCGTTAAGCTCTTTCTTAAGCCCAACTACGTGGTCTTTGCCGACGATGCCGACTTGCTTGAATCTGGAATAAAGCAGTATGCAGACTTCCTCCCCATTCCAATTCACCTTAATCATGCAAGTGCTCGTTCCAACTTAATCCAGGCGTCCTGGCTGGAACCTACCCCGGATAGCGATGCGGTCGAAGAACAAATTGCATCCTACTTTGGTGAAACTCCGTTGGACGTCATTCTCATCGCCGTCGAAGCGCCTGTCGCAATCAAAGGAGCCCTTTACGTCTCACCGCAAAGGACTCCTGGCTTTGCTGACGATGCAACGATCGCGGTCAGTGTTCGAAGGATGGTTATCTCGCGTCACATTCGGGAGTTGGTGCCTGTTTGGGCGCCGTTTCTGCGCGGGGTACTTGAGCTGCCGAATTGCTCCCCCACGTCCAATCGCGAGGATCTCGTTCGCGACGCCATTTTTGATTCGGTCTGCGATTCCATCTCCGATGAGATATACGTCCACTTCGATGAGCTAACTCGAAACCACCCTCACCGATGGCAGTCCATCCTGCACTGGCACCGTTACACATTTGCCGGTATGGCGATACATGACGAAAAGCTGCGAGTGCTGTTGCAATCCACCTACAAGTTCATCACGTCGCACGGTGAACTAACGGTCGAGCAAATCCTCAGTCGAAGTCGGGCCGACGCTATGGTCGAGGACGAAGCGGATTACGTGGTGTGGTACAATGCCGATCGTCGCCAGGAAGCTTGGCTCAACGAGTTCTTTGCAAACGGATCGACCCCATGTATTCATACTCTTCGAAGTTTTGAAGAAACGTTGCTCGCCGCCATGTTGGGCGAAATCACCCTCGAGCAAGTTGACTTACGAGCTGCCAGTCCATCTTCGGCGAATTTTTGCGAGTCGATCTTAGGCTTGGATGAGCGAGTCGATGCATCTGCGGAATGGCATGGCTTCTTCGAGTCGTTAGATTCGAATGTCTTCCTGGCCTCGACCTCCAACAATCAGCCGGTCATGGCCTTTGTGAACGAACGGTATGAACTTTCAAAGACCTTTGATGAGCTGCGGGAGAATGGCGAATTGCCTCGTGGCTTCCAACGACTAGTCGATCAACATTTCCAGCGTAGTCCGGCCGGTAAGAATGAAATCATCCTCAACACACAGCATCGCTTGATTCGTCGTGCTCTCGAGCAAGGGACAACCAGCGCCATCGCTAACGTATTAAGAATTCTGGTGATTGCAGCACTTAGCAAAGCTGGCGCTCGTATACAAACTGCAGCACAAGAATTGCAAGCCGAAGACCTCGAGTCCATCGCTGACGCGCTTTAGCTCGAGGTTCGCGGAACCGCTTTGGTAGCGAAAAACCGAAACTTCCGCAGGGTAAACCTGCGGGATTCAAACCTAAATCTTATTGCCGAAGAGGCTGGCGGAATGCTGCCTAATCGGGCTTTCTTATCACCAACCCCAATCTTGGCGCTGTAGGACGTCGACTGCTGCCCCCTGCCACAGTTGATTTATTCGACAGAATGGATTAAACTTGCAAGGACGTCTCTGTCGGAAACGATATAAATATACTAGAGATCTACCTCTATCCCACCTCCCACCCGAAATTCCCGTCGTCCCGCCGTCCGTTTTTGATGATGGATGGTCCAGCCTCCCAAATCGCGGAAACCAACATCATGTCCACGGTTGCACACCGTTCTGACATTTCTAGTAGCGACAATCCTTGGCCTCGCACTGCAAAACACAGTCGAGTTCGTGTATTGCTCCTCGCCGTTTTGGTCGTCTCTCTGGCTGCTTGGGGTTGGAACCAACAGCGGGCTTCTCATTCCTCCATTTCGGGTCAGGTCGTTTGGCACGAAGTCGACCGAACCGATCTTGAAGTCGTCGTTCTGGAACGCGGAAGCTTGGAGAGCCAATCGAACGTCGAATTGCTTTGCGAAGTCGAAGATGTCCGAAAAGATAACATCAACGGAACCACCATCCTCTGGATGATTCCCAATGGCGCGTCGGTCACCAAAGGAGATCTCGTTGTTGAGTTGGATTCCAACCCGATGCAGGAGGCGCTGGATGATCAGACCCTCTACACAGAAAACGCGATCGCCGAAAAAATCCAGGCTGAGGCCAATCTCAAGAATCAGCTCACCATGAACACGACCGCTAAGGCGGAAGCCGAACTGCTCATCAAATTGGCGGAACTCGAACTAGAGATGTATGTCGACAAAGAAAACGGGACGCAAAAACTGGCGGTCGATGCCAACAAGCGGCGCATCGATGACGTGAACAATGAGATTTTAGCAGCCCGGGCAACCATGGAACTTCGACGTGAAGAACTAAGAGGAGTCCAGTCTTTGTCCAAACTCGGTTATGCTAGCCGCAACGAAGTGCGCCGAATCGAGTTGACCTACCTTCAAGCCGAGGGACAGTTCGCAGCCAAATTGAATCAACTGCAATCCGAAGTGTCGACTCTCAAAAAAATGGAGGTCTACGAGCAACGTAAGGACATGTTGAGCTTGGGCGGCAAAGTGGCCACAGCAAAACGGGGCCTCGAACAAGTCCTTCGCAACAACGAAGCGAAGCTCGCGCAAATGCAAGCCCTCATGCGAGCCAAGGAAGAGTCGCTCAAGAAAGAGGAAGAGCGGCTGGCTAGATATCAATCGCAACTTAAAAAATGCAAAATCCATGCGCCCCAGTCAGGGCTCGTCGCCTACCCGAGCAGCAAATCGTACGAAGTTCGCGAGGGTGTTCCAGTGTTGTTTCGCCAAAAATTGTTGTCGATCCCCAATTTGGATTCGATGCAGGTCGAAACCAGGATTCATGAATCCTCGCTGGATCAAGTGCATAGTGGGCTATCGGTTCGCATCACCATCGATGCGTTCCCCAACCTAAAGTACCACGGTACCGTGAAGTCCGTTGCGGTCCTGCCAGAACAAAACAGCTGGTCTGGGAATGACACCAAAGTTTATCAAACCATTGTTACGATCGATGAAAAAGTGGAAGGCCTTAAGCCTGGTATGACTGCAGTATCCGAAATTTTGGTGGATTCCATAGCCGACGTATTGACCGTGCCGCTTCACGCAGTGGTCAAGCATGATGAGAAGACTTACGTCATTGTGCGTGATGAAGACAATCGGCCACACGCTCGCCCTGTCGAACTTGGTCAGACCAACGATACCAAAGTGAGTATTCAAAGTGGATTGTCCGAAGGCGAATCGATCGCCATGAACGCTCAAGATTTAATGGAAGCGATGTTCTCCGATAAAGACTCGATAGTTCCTGCTTCCTAGCAACCAACAGTTCTTATTCGTGCTATTCGCTACTTTCCGCCTAGCCATCCGCAATCTGCTTCTACATAAGCTGCGTAGCGTCCTAACCCTGCTGGGGACGATTCTAGGGGTCGCCTCGGTCATCGCAATGCTTTCCATCGGAGAGGGGTCCAAGCAAGAAGCCCTCGAACAAATTCGCCGACTTGGTGCGGCCAATGTGATCGTAAGAAGCGTCAAGCCACAACCGAGCAATGATGCACCATTGAGTTCTTCTTCTACTGCGGTACTGGCCTATGGATTGACCTATGCCGACCTCCGGATGTTTGAGGAGTTTACTCAAGAAGGTTGTACTGTCGTGCCTGCGGTGATTCATAAAAAGAATCTTCAGCATGGGAAGAGACATGTCACGTCCGCTCGAATCGTCGGAACAACCGCAGCCCTGCCGCAGGTGAAAGAAATGCAAATCCATGGTCGATTTTTCAATTCGGATGACGTTGAGATGTCAACCAACGTGATCGTTTTGGGACACAGAGTCGCTAACGAGATTTTTGGTTTTGAAGACCCGTTGGGACAGTCCTTATTGGTGGGTGACGATGCCTATCGCGTGATAGGCGTTGTTGGAACTCGCGAAAGCGGTACCTCCAAAGCGTTGAGCAATGCGACCGACGACCAAAACAATGACCTCTACATCCCTATTTCCTCTGCCCAGAACCGAATGGGGATCGTACAGCGACTCGTCGAAACAGGGTCACGACAATACGTGCGAATCGAATTGAGTGAAATTACGATTGAGTTTCCGAATCAGACTCAAGTTCGACCGTTTGCATCCATCATTCGCACCATGCTTTCTCAAAGTCATTCGGGTAAAAAAGACTACGAAGTGCAGGTGCCACTTGAACTTTTGAATCAGGCGGAACGCGAAAAGCGACTGTGGAATTTGGTGTTGGGCTCGATCGCAAGCATCTCTTTGCTAGTAGGTGGTATCGGTATTATGAATATCATGTTGGCGACCGTCACCGAACGAACCCGCGAGATCGGGATTCGTCGCGCCATCGGCGCGAAACGTCGCCATATCATCATGCAGTTCTTGATGGAGACGACTGTCCTGAGCACCAGTGGCGGTATCCTGGGCGTGATTGTGGGGGTCCTATTGCCAATGGTCTTTACGTTGATTTTGGGAATCAAGACATCTACCAGCTTAGCATCCATCTTCATTGCGTTTGGAATCTCCGTAGCCATAGGCATCGTGTTCGGAGTTTATCCAGCTTATAAGGCCGCGAGTATGAATCCGATTGAGGCCTTGCGGCACCAATAGGCCCTAAAGTCAGCCCATTTTGCCTAACGAGCACGCAGAGCCACCATTTCTCTCGGATTACTTGTCACAAACGGGAGAATCGCTACTTCGCTGCCGATGCTAAAACGGTAGACCCTGTGTCTTGCGTCCGTTTGCCAGAAAATCCCACCAAAGTATGCGTTCGCTTGCTCTTTTCTGTCTGGTTCTAGCCTGGCTAGCTATAGCCAATGGATGCACCCGTACCAAGTATCGAACGGCGGCCGATCGGGACACCTATCGCATCGTTCAGGAGAAGTCCGCGCGTCTAGGCGCGCGCGTGTCACGGGACTACTCCGTTAAACCGGACCCAAGGTCTCGTTTTTATGACCCAACCAACCCAGATTGCCCGCAACTGCCAGTTCCGCGTTCGGTTCTGAATGACTACTCGCTCCCCGAACTGGCTACCGATGGACCAAGTTCGCTCCAGTTGGATGTCGCGACTGAATCCAACGGAAACCAACAATCCGAAGAGCTGCAAACGGTACCGTCCAACGAGTATCCCGAATCGCGGATTGTTCAGGCGAGTTTCCAAACCGAAAGCGTGATGCTACTCAGTGATGATAAGAATCCGATCTCAGGGGCTAAGGGGGCTGAGCCCGAAAGCGATTCGCGTAACGATAGCGTTTCAATCAACAAAGTGCCTATACCGTCGCAAGCCTGGGAGGTCCTCCCGAGGAGTTGCCTTGATAGAATGCTCGAATTCGAATCACTTCGCCAAGAATTTGCGCAGACATATACGGATTCCAAACCCGATGTGTCCATGAATCAGGTTCGCCGACTGACTTTGGCGAACTTGATGGAGCTTGCCACGATCAATAGCCGCGACTACCAAGCGAGAAAAGAAGTCCTCTTTCGGTCCGCCTTGTTGTTGACTCGTCAGCGCTACCAATACGAGCTAAACCCATCGCCCTTTAACAATGGAACCGCTGCCAATTATCGGCATTTGCAAAACAACGGAGTGACCGAAAACCAGTTGGCGACTCCATCGGGAGTGGGTGTTGAAAAGACACTCGCAACCGGTGGCCAGTTCTTAGCTCGCTTCGCCAACAGCGTCGTACTTACGTTTAATGGACCCACGGGTTTTGCAGCCGATGTGGGTTCCGAGATGATTTTCGATTTCCAGCAGACAGTCTTTCAAAGGGACGTGCGTTTCGAGAGCTTGACGCGAGCGGAACGCGACGTGATTTACGCAACACGAGACTATCTAAGATTTCGCAAACAATTGTTTCGCGACATTTCTACCCAGTACTACAACTTGCTTTTGAATTTTCGAAGTATCGAAATCAATTCCCAGGACTACTTCACCAACCTCAGGGGATTCCTTCAAAGTCAAGCCGAATACCGCACGGCGGAAAAAATTCCGCGAATTCAGGTCGACCAGTTTGAACAGAACGTACTTCGCACAAGAAGCAATCTTGTGAACAATTGCTTTACGCTTGAGGCGGCCCTCGATCAACTCAAGTTTCGACTCGGACTTCCGACCGAGATGACCATCCAAATGGATTTGACGGAGCTCGAATCGACCTCGCTCAAGGATGAACTGAGCGTCGCGAGACAGATGATCACACGAGCTCGAGTCGAGCTTCTTACCACACGAAGTGCGTCGACCATGGACGCGACAACGCTGGCAAACGTGGCAGAGGTATTGGCGGATCGCATGTCGAAAATACTTAAAATTCAAAAAAGAATGGACTTAACGCAGGGAAATGCAAAAGGGCAAACTCCGTCCAACTCCGGTGGCAATTTAAACCAAGCTGTCGATAAAGCAGAGCAAGAGCTGCAACAACTCCAGCAGTTATTGCAGATCATGGGAGTTCGCATGCAAGTCGATGTGTTGCGAATGGAACTCAATTCTCAAGTCAAATCGGAAACGCCTGCCCCTCCACTGCGAATCTTGATACGAGCCATCGAGTTCGGTTTGGCAGAAATGCAAATCATCGATCTTGCACTTGCGAACCAACAATCAGGATCGAGACCGAAGGAAAAGGAAGCATTGCTCAAGCGTCGGACCGAGGCGAAAGAGAAACTCGCATCGCTGGTCGCGTTCTTGGAGGCAATTTCTTCCAACTTAAACTCCGACAAGAAAGTGAACGCCAAGGATGGTTTCGCGGAAATTCCCGATCGCATGACGGAGTCCATGAAGTTGGTTGAACAGTTGGAAGCGTTGGCTTTGGATGCGACTAAGGATATCCTTCCAACCGAGGGAAAGTCGATCGAATCGAAGATTCAAACCACAGTCGATAAGACCATAGAATTGAGCGATCGGTTGCTTCAAAAAGGGCCCGACGGGTGGGAAGAGATTGTCATCGACCACAATGAAGCCTTGCTCACTGGACTGGTTCAGCGATTGGATTTGATGAACCAACGCGGCGGACTCGCCGACGCGTGGCGACAGATCAAATTAGCTGGCGACGATTTGCGATCCATCGTGGACTTGCGGGCGACGGAGGTTCTGCGCACCAAGAGTTCCGCCAACAATCCGCTGGATTTCACGTTCGATGATAGCGAGACTCGAATGAGTATTGCGTTGGACACGCCGCTGAATCGGCGATTGCAACGCAATAACTTCCGATTGGCCTTGATCAACTACAACGTAGGGCTTCGCAATTTGATGGCAGCAGAGGACAGTATCAAGCTCGACATTCGTGAAGACTTGCGACAACTATCGCTCGATCGAAATCAGTATACGATCGCCGTTGCGAGTGCTGCGTTGGCTTACGAACGGGTCATTAGCACTAGCCTGAGACTGAAATTGTCTGTCCAAAACGTGGCCGCGCGCGACTTCCTGGAAGCACAACAAGCCTATACGAATGCGCTCAGTGCGATCGCTCGACAGCACGTGAACTACATCACCGACCGGACGGAGTTGTTCTTTGATCTCGAAGCGATGGATGTCGACTTCAACAACTATTGGGCGGGAGTAAAGGAAGACAGCGGTCCGCAAATCAACGTTGATTTTCCGGGGACGAATCCCAGGCCATACGATCGCTTGCCGCCGCGTGTTTGGTATTCCTCGACGATTCGAGAAATGGAGAACATTCCACCTGGAGAAGCCATCGTGCTTCCATCGCGATAAGTCGAGCGGCAAGGGACGACTCCACAAGTCCCTCACTTACGGTTCGGGTTAGGATTGGTTTTCACGATGCTCACGCATTTTTAAGTTTCGCTTTTGTGTTTAGGGCCGAAGGCCAGGTAGTTTGCCTAGCCCAGGCCAACCGACTATTCGCTCGAGACCTTTCGCCCCCTATTGGATGGGACAACCAACTGGCCAGCTGTTACCGAGGAGCTGGAAAAAGTTGGCTACGATGGCTTTTTGACCTTTGAGTACTTCCATCCCTATCCTCACTATCCCGAAGCATTGATTTGGCAAACGTCAGATTCAATGGATCGCATCTTAGGACGAAAGTCGTAGTTGCTTGAGTAAGGCTGGGCCGTTAAAAGTTCGTAGTTGACATAAGTGCTCGTGCGTGGTTTGGGAATGATTGATCGGTGGTATCCCCGGTCGTTGAAGGCTACTTTTCAATATCGCTACTGCCGTTTTTTTTGTCGATTTTTCCTCCAACGACTCGTCGCAAAATAGCATAACGGCGCTGCTCTTCGGCCTGTGCTTGTACTAAACGTTCCTTGAAATCTGTCAATTGACGCTGAGCGATTGCCAACTCGACGAATGTGCTCTTGGAGTTATCGTAGTTTGCCCGAATGACCGAGACGTTTTTTTCAGCAGTCGGAACCAGTTTTTCGGTATAGAGCTCTACCGATTGTTGGGACTCTAGGACACGCTCGTATGACGTTTGTACTTCTCGCTGAATATCAAGCAATAGTTGCTCGTATTCGGATTGCGATTTCGACAATTGCTGAATAGCTTCGCATACCGCTGCGTTTAACCGTTTTTGATAAATGGGCATGTTCATTCGAACTCCCACCTGCTCGCGAAGATCGCTTTGTGTTGACCTTGGTTGCCAAAACGTGTCGTGGCGATAGAAGAGCTCCGTATCTGGATAGAACTGTTGTCGAGCTATTTCAACTTTTGTACGGAATCCCTTTATCTGCAGGACGATTGCTGAAACCTCGGGCCTGCGTGCTATTGACAAATCAATCAGCGAATCGAGTTCAGGCAAAGTCTCGCTCGTGAAGTCAGGATCCGATGCAATGATCAAAGTGTCGCTTGGATTTCTGCGAAGGAGCGTGTTTAAGTTCCCTCTTGCGACTCGGTTCATTCGCCCTAATTCGATGAGTCGCTGTTCCAAGTTGGCAAGCTCTACTTCGGCTTGTAATACGTCTTGCTCCAAGACTAGCCCATTGCGATACCGATTTTCCGCGTTTAGACGGATCGATTTCAGTATGGCTGTGTTTTGCTTATTCAATTTGATCAATGTCTGAGCGGAGTAATATTCCCAATATTCTAGCTCGATGACCTCAGTTAGTTTTTGAACGGTCGTTTTGTAATCATGCGAGGCAACTCCTGCTTCGGATTCAGCAACGGATCCTCTCAATAATCGCTTATTACGCCAAGGGAATTTTTGCGATACTTCCAACACATATGCAGGGTTCACTTGGTTGGAACCGAGCGAAGCCGGAGCAACGGTCGAGCCCAACATTGGATCTTCAAGCGATCTTGCTTGCGGAATGCGTTGCATGGCTGCTTGCCAAGCGGCAGTCATGGCATCCAGAGTTGGGTTAACTGACAAAACCTCTTCGACAAGCTGTGAGAGTGTAAGTTCTTCGGCGTCTACTTTTGAGTCGTCGCTCAAGGGAGCGGATGGCTTTTCGTCCTTGGAACTTGGAGAGGCAGATTGGAAACTTACTTGAGTGACTTGTAACTTCGAATCGGCACCAGATTGGTTCGTCATTGCATCGTCAAAAAGTACGTCGTGCGGAGCAATTTGAGTATGACTCGTTTTAGTGGCTACTCGTTGCGTTACGCGACAGCCGACTAAAAAAATGAGCGGAACGCAAAAAGCTAACCCGACTTGCACCGATCGACAGTAGTATTGTTCAACGAAAAGTCTCATGTTGGTTCCGAATCCATCAATTTCCTGTAGCTTACGTTCGCGGAATGGATGATTGCTTCCCAATGTCCGCAACTAAGCACTAAATTGATTTGCCTCTCAATCCTAGGGATGAGGCCACACCGTCACAGTCACCAACGTTTGTTATCGTCGGCATTTGTCGATATCGGAAGAATATTGGGTAACACCGCCACAACCGATACAATCAATACGCTGGGCTCAGCTCTACCGAGAGAAACAAAGTCGTTCAGTCGCGAATCCGCAATAATCGGATCAAGAACCCGTTGTAGATTACCGATCCCTTTCCGAAGCCAAAATTTGGGGGACAGTTACTTGATTGTTGCCTCTGATCGTAGGGGGATTTTGAAATTCACGTCTCGGAATGCCAACTCCGGAGAAACTGGAATTTTGGGGACTTATTTCGAGTAGTTATTGCATTCCACTTGACCGAGTATGGTGGCGCACTACACTTCAGTTAGCGGTTGTTGGGTAGGTTTCTTCCCTTCCAGAGCTTTTTTTTGGCATTTTCCATGCATCGCCACTTTCCACTGCTTAGAAAATTCCTACTAGTGGTGCTCATCCCGTTGATCTTGATCAACGGTCGAGATTCGGCGGGGTGTATTTGCTTGGACGGGCACGTCAAGCTTTTTTGTGACGGTAACGGTTGTTGTGCCGGAAACTCGCACGGTCAAAACCCGGATCAAAAAGAATGCGGTGATTGCTGCAACCACTCGCATTCCTCTAATGCCGAAGCGGTGCATTCCTGTTGCGATCATTCCAAAATTGACGGAGTCGATTCGGAAGATGGCGAACACCGTACAACTTGTAGTTCGCCCAACGGATGTCACAGACTTACTCTTATTCCAGTGAAGTTGACTGTGACTGAAAAAGACTCGGTAAAGGCAGCCAGCGATCTTGCCGTTTTAGACACTGCCTTTTACACCGACGAGTTTCTTTCCGTTGCGGTATCGCATCTGCCAATAATCTTGCCGCCAATAGAGCGGCAAAAGCTTCTTCAGCGATTTCTGATTTGATTTCTGCATCCGTTGGATTCGAACCTGGTTACTCAGGATAACTCCTAGAGCCTAAAGCTAGCGATCGTTTCTAACTTCTTCCATCGCATGAGCAGCTTTTGGGCCAAGCAGGTCACAATTTACGAGGCTCAATCGAGCATCGGAGTTCAGCTTGAACCGAAGGGTGAAATCACTTCGAAAGAACTGATTGCAAAAATGACCGAGACCGGATTCAAATTCTGGAATCCCTAAGATAGATGTTTTGTTTTCAACACAGGTTTAAAGGACGGCAGCAGAATCGAAAGAGCGTGTTCATCGTGCAAAAGGCACGACGGTCAGTTTTCTCGCTTGTTGCCGTTCAATTGCGAATTGAATGCGTCAAGGTACGATTATGTCGAAACAGCCAAATACCCAGTTAAGTAGTTCGAGCCTAGACCGCAATGATGAAGGTGGGCTTCATGCACCTAGCCATCTTCGAGGATGGAGAAAATGGTGGTGGTGGTTTGACTTCATTATTTTGGTAAAGCTTGCTCGTCTGCGATTTGTCGGAATCCTCGTTCTTATCGGACTTGCCATCTCGCAATGGGATCTGTTGTTAGCGTATTACGATAAGTGGACGAGGCCAGCCACGGCATCGAATTTACTCACCAGCAATGTTGAGTGGTTTTGCCCAATGCACCCGTCCGTCATAAGAGACAACGCAAAAGACAAATGTCCTATTTGCTTTATGCCGTTGTCGAAACGAACGAAGGGCATTGGGACGATTGACGCGCTGCCAGACGGAGTCGTTAGCCGTGTCCAACTTTCGCCCTATCGTGTCGTGCTTGCTGGCGTCCAGACGACCACCGTAGGCTATGTTCCACTTGAAAAGGAAATAACTGCTGCGGGATACATTGAATTCAACGAAAGTTTGCAGCGAGGAATATCCGCCCGTTTCGGAGGACGAATCGAAAAGCTTTTCGCCAACCAAACCGGTCAGATGGTCAAGGAAGGAGATCCTCTTGCGTCTGTTTATAGCCCGGAACTTGTCGTGGCAATCAAGAGTTTGCAGGATGCCAAGAGCACTGGCAACAAATCGCTGATGGCAAGTACTCAATCACGCTTGGAGTTGTTAGGTATCAACGGCAAACAGATCGAGGAATTATTGAGAACGAGCGAGAACAATACGCAAGTTACCATTCGATCGCCAATCAATGGTCACATTATTCGCAAGTACGTTCGCGAGGGTCAATACATTCAAGAGGGCATGCCCTTATTCGACGTTGCCGACCTAAATACGGTTTGGATACAAGCACAGGTCTATGAAGAAGACTTGCTGTTCCTGCCTGAACAACTTGCCTATGTTAAAAATTCGGAAAGCGATGACCCGCTGCCGGTTACCGCAACAACAAAATCGCTACCAAACGAAGTCTTTCATGGTGTTCTTTCCTTCGTATATCCGCACGTCGATCAGCAAACGCGCACGGTCACTGTGCGCTTTGCACTCGATAATCCGCACCATAAACTGCGACCAGGAAGTGCCGCATCAGTCACGCTAAAGGTCCGCCCCGAACAATGGGCGTTGGTCGCAGGCATAAACATGAGTGCAGGCGAATCCATGGAACACTTAAAGCAAGGTGAACTGTTGGCTGTTCCACAGAGTTCCATTATCGACACAGGGACTCAAAAAATCGTTTATCGCGAAACCGAACCAAACGTTTTCGAAGGAGTGCTCGTTCAGCTTGGACCAAAGATGCAAGGTCCAAATGGCGTTCCCTATTTTCCTATCCTTGCAGGACTGGACGCAGGAGCGAACATTGTAAGTGCTGGCTCATTCCTAGTGGATGCGGAAACAAGATTGAATCCATCGGCTGGATCGATTTACTTTGGCGGAAGCGGAGGTTCTGCAATTGCCAAAGGTAGTGTTTCAAACTTGCGGCCTTCGACTCCCGACGATCCAAACGCCAAGCTTAAGGTCGCGATTGCGAAGATGTCGCGAGAAGATCAGCTAAGTGTTCAGCAACAGGGGTTTTGCGCAATCCTAACGCAAAACCGCCTTGGCTCGATGGGCACTCCAGTTAAAGTCAAAATCGAAGGTAAAACGCTATTCCTATGTTGCAACGGGTGCAGTGAAGAAGCGAGAGCGAATCCAACTACGACTCTTGCATCGCTCGATCGACTTTTAGGAAAATCGTCCGACACCGCAAGTACTCAAACCCATCCCAATCCCACAACGAATAAGAAGAGTGACGCGATTTCGGAAGCAATCGCGGAGCTCCCAACCGACGAACAAGAACTTGCGAGGAAGCAACAGTTTTGTGCTGTGCTCCCCGAAAATGCACTTGGGTCGATGGGAATGCCGGTCAAACTCATGATCGAAGGAAAACCCGTATTTCTTTGCTGCGATGGTTGTCTTGAAGCCGCATTAAAAGATGCGAAAGCAACACTTCGAAAGGCTGACAAACTGTCTGGAGCCAAGCGTGATTGAGAGAATCATTGAATGGTCCGTTCGAAACCGCTTCCTGGTATTGGTCATAACTGGTGCTCTGACGATCGCTGCAATTTATGCGACGGTAAACACGCCTGTGGATGCCATTCCGGATCTGAGCGAAAACCAAGTTATCGTTTTTGTCGACTGGATGGGAAGAAGTCCACGCGAAATCGAAGACCAGATCACCTATCCCCTTTCGCGAAAACTACAGGGCCTGGCTGGTGTAAGGGCGGTGCGATCGTCGTCGGAATTCAATTTCTCGATGATTACTATCATCTTCGAGGACGATATCGATTTCTACTTTGCAAGACAACGAGTTACCGAGAAGCTCTCACAGTCCAACACGTTTTTGCCGCAAGGCGTTGTTCCGTATCTTGCGCCGGATGCAACCGCACTGGGCCAAATCTATTGGTATACCGTTGAATGTGATCCAAAATTCCCAATGGATTCCGGACGTTTGTGGGCGCTCAATAAATTCTACATCGCACCTCAACTCAACGCGGCCAAAGGAGTGTCGGATGTCGGAATCGTGGGTGGCACACCGCTGGAATACCAAATCGACATTCGTCCGGAAGACTTGCGCGCTTACGGGTTAACGCTTGGGGACGTGCTTTCGGCGGTTGCGCAGAGCAATCAACCCGCTGGTGGTGGCGTGATTCAAAAGAACAATGCCGAATACATCGTGCGTGGCGTGGGATGGTTGCACAGCATTAGTGACATTGAGAACACAGTTGTGCGAGAAGTAAGAGGGACTCCAATCCTTGTTGGCACAATCGCAAATGTTCATCTTGGGACTGGGTTCCGACGGAGCGTTTTTGAAAAAGATGGAAACGAGGTAACGGGAGGCGTGGTACTCATGCGCCATGGTCAGAACCCTCTTGCAGTAACACAATCGGTCAAAGAGAAGATCCAGGAGATGCAACCAGGATTGCCACAGGGTGTTCGGATTGTTGCTGCCTATGACCGAACTCGCCTAATACACGGGGCGATCGAAACACTGACCGAAGTCATGTGGCATGAAATGCTTATTGCGTCCATTGCCATTCTGCTGATCCTAATGCACGTTCGAAGCGTCTTTGTGATTTGCGTAACACTTCCGCTCGCAGTTTTGTTTTCATTTCTGATGATGTGGTTGTTGCGAGTGCTGCAAATTATCGACATTCAGGCCAATATTATGTCGCTAGCAGGGTTGACGATATCGATCGGTATCCTAGTCGACCAAGCCATCGTGATGACCGAAAATGCAACGCACGAATTGAAGGAGCATTTTGGTGATCGTAAGGTCACAGGCGATATTCGGGAACTTGTCATTCCCGCATGCCGGACCGTAGGTAGACCTATCTTCTTTTCGATTTTAATTATGCTTTTGTCGTTTGTACCGGTGTTTATGCTAAGCGGGCGGGAGGGCAAACTCTTTCATCCCCTCGCCTTCACTAAGAGTTTTGCCATGATCGGCGTTGCAATCCTTTCGGTCACGGTCGTACCGGCATTGATCCCCACTTTTCTTAAGGGACGACTTCGAAGTGAAGAAGATAATTGGATCGTTCGAAGTTTCATCAATATCTATCGACCACTGCTGACTTGGGCATTGCCACGGAGAAACTTGGCGATGTGGGGGTTTGCGGTACTGCTTCTGCTGGCTGCTGGGATTTTCCCAATGCAAGCCATTATTGGCCAAGGTTCATCCGAAACTGCTTGGCGTGCGTTGTTTCTTGGCGTGTTTGCATTGGTCACCTCGATAACGGTCGTTTTAACACGCGGCTGGCAATGGCAGATTTTGTCGCTTGGCAGTTTGCTGCTGATTGGCATGTGGTCCTACCACTTTCAGAAGATCGGCGTGGCGTTTATGCCTGCGCTGGATGAAGGTGCGATGCTCGACATGCCTATCACGGTTCCTCGCGCTAGCATTACGCAGGTCGCGGACGATTTGAAGGCAAGAAATAGTCTTCTGCGAGGATTCCCGGAAGTGGAATCGGTCATCGGCAAAGCAGGCCGTGCAGATACCTCAACCGATCCTGCGCCCTTGGACATGGTCGAGACCTTTGTCAATTTCCGCCCAAAGGAACTCTGGCCAAAGCGAGTCATTCGGTATCGAGATGCAGCGAGACTAGTTCGCAAATGCTTAACAAATCTCGAAGACCAAGGGTACGTGGACCGATCGCCATCTACGGATGATCTCAATACCCTCGTCAATGACGCAACACAAAAGGCGATCGAAAGATTCGATGAGACGCTAAGAGAGTTGGCAATGCTTCGATATTCTGAATTCGAACAGGAGCTTGGCGTAAAACTTGTGCGGTTTGCGATGGAAGATTGTGTTGAAAAATGGCATAGGAACGGAGCGATTGCGAAAGACAAGCCTGATAAAATACCTATCGAGCAGATTGCTTCCGAGTTCGGATTGCGACTTGGAAAATCGCTCTCCGAGCTACCTGCGATGGAAGATGTAGCAGAGTTAGTTCACGGGTTTGCTCGTCGATTGAACGAAGACGGCTTGCTTGAGGAAACGATCACGGCATTGGATGTGAACTACACGATGGCAGGATCGGCTTGGATGGGACTCAAGGAAGCTTTTGGAGCAAAACGCCCGACGTTTGTTTCCGAACTGTTGCAGTTGATTACTGTAGAGCGAATGCGTTTGTGGCGTGAACGCATCAAAATAATAAATTGGGAGTTTTTCGACTATGGATCAGAAGCATTTTCGAACTACGCGCTCGAAGAAATTATTTGTGCTTCGCAACGCTCAGGGTTACTAAAAGAGGCTTCTCATTCCGCTGAGTCCATCGCGTTTGCCGACGCTTCCGTGTCGTCTCAACTCCAACCTCAAATGGTTTCATCCATAATTAGGTTGTTCGCGGACGCAAACTCTCCGTTGGTCGCGATTCGCGAGGAAATAACAAAGGCGTTCAGGAATGAGGTTTTCCTTTGGCATCGACAAACAGGCCCAAAGGGAGACTTAGTTGATGATGAAATCGGCCGGTCGTTACAGGTTCCTGGTTGGAGCAATATTTTTACACAACCAATTATCAATCGAATTGAGATGCTTTCGACTGGCGTTCGGACAGACATTGGAGTGAAGGTGTTTGGCCCCGACCTCGAAACCATTGACGGAGTATGCAAGGAGATTGAAGCGGTCCTTAAACCGATCAACGGATCTCGTGATGTAGTTGCCGCGCCAATCATGGGAAAAGGTTATCTACAGATCGACATTGACCGCAAAGCAGCAGCCCGTTTCGGTATCAGTGTCGAGAACATTCAAAACGAGATTGAAGTTGCCCTGGCTGGCCGAACGGTTACCTATACCGTCGAAAAACGAGAGCGGTTTCCGGTCCGCATTCGCTATTCGAGAGTAAATCGAGAAGACGAAGAGAGTATTCGAAAGCTACTCATCAGTTCCAAAGGAATGTCTGCCTCAAGCGACTCCAGTAGCGCAAGTAATATGGGAATCCAGGGAGGAAGCGGCAAATCCACTTCGGCGGAAAGGTCCGTCATTGGAGCCGAATCGTTGACCGCGCCGAGCGTACCTGATGATTCGCATTCTGCATCCCCGGCCCATGCACCTCGAAGTCAGTCTTTCGTTCCGTTGAGTGCTGTCGCAGAAATCCAAATTGTTGAGGGACCAGCAATGATCAAGAGCGAAAATGGGCGATTGCTGAATTACGTGACTCTCAATGTTCGCGGTCGGGACACTGTCGGATTTGTTGGCGAAGCTCAACGTGTCGTGACCGACAAGATTACGTTGCCTGAAGGTGTCCATATCGAGTGGACTGGCGAATTCGAACATCAAGTTCGGGCAGCAAGAACTTTGCGATTTGTGTTCCCGATCGTTATCCTTTTGATCTTTGTCATACTCTATCTGACGTATCATGATTTGGCTGATGCAGGACTCATGATGCTAGCGGTTCCGGAGGCTCTCGCTGGTGGCGCTTTTTTCATGTATTGGTTTCCGAAGATCGTTAACGGCTGGGATACTCCGCCGATGGATTTTAGTGTCGCAGTTTGGGTCGGATTCATAGCTTGTTTTGGCATGGCGACCGAAACGGGGATCATTATGCTTGTATATCTTCGCGAAGCAATTGAAAAACGAGGCGGGCTTGAAGGCATCCAATCACTCGAAGAACTTCGCGAAGCCGTGATCGATGGAGCTGTTCATCGACTGCGCCCCAAGCTCTTAACGGAAGGGGTAGCCATTATCGCGATCTTTCCGATGGTATTCGCAAGTGGCATAGGGGGCGAGATTCTGGCGCCAATGGCATTACCTGTTCTCGGAGGCCTCCTGATTTCCGATGAAGTGGTAGACCTATTTCTACCCGTGCGATTTTATTGGGTTCGACGCGCTAGATGGCTTAAGATTCATAGGAAATCGGAACAATGAGCGTCAAACGATCATAACTGGCGGATGCAACGTCTCGCCTCGCTGGAATGCAGTCCTAGGATTGCACTTCGGTTTCCGATAGGGTGGACGAGATGCTTTCCAGGGCACTCTTGCTCACCCGATCGGAGAATTGACGAAGGGAGTCAAGCTCAGGGTGATCACCCGTACCCCAGACCGTTTTCTCGGCTACCAGCAACTCCAAAAGCGTACCCAGCATTCCTGCAGCGAGGGGCGATCCATCCCCATTTTGAGAACCGGAAACGAAGAGATGTTCAGGCACAAGTGGCTGTTTGCTATTGGAAAGCTTGGTTGCAACTTCTTGCAAAGCGTACAAGCGGGGGTCTCCGAACGAGCCGATTTTTCGCAGAAGCACAGCGGCCTCAGACAGTCCAATTTGCATAATCTTTTGGCTTTCACCTCGGCCTGCCAACATGCGTTGACGGCTATCGGCTTCCGCCAAGAGCACGGTTTGTTCCGCTTCACGTTTGGATCGTTCGAGCTCTGCGTCTGCCATGACGATGGTCTGCTGTGCCGACTTGCGCGCCCTGGCAAGAATGGCTTCGCCTTCGCTATCGGCGATGCGAGCTTGTACCTCGGCATTGGTCAAGGCTGTTTGCCTTTCGGCCTGCGCTTCGGCTGCATTGAGTTCCTGTAGTTTTTGAGCTGCAAGTTTGCGACGCTCAAATGTCTCAAGCTGTTCACAGGACAACTGCCGCTGTCTCAATTGCTCAAGCAATGTCTCGATTTTGTCATCTCCGGGAGCGTGGACTGGCTTTCCGATCAGCACATCGACGCATTCAATATCGAAGGCACGAAACTTTTCGCGAAGTTCCGCTCGTGCTTCCTTTTGGATTTGATCCCGTTCGTGCAACAGACCAAGCATAGTTTTCGTGTGGGCTACGTCTCGGAAAAAAGCACTCAACATCGGGTCGATGGTTTGCGTGATTAGCTTCTTGACATCGCCAAATCGCTGGATCACGCTTGGGGCGCGTTCGTAGTCGATATGCACCACGACACTCAGTGGTAAAAGTGGCTCATATGCATCCTTGGTGACCAAGTCGATGGAACGAAGGCTTTCGTCGTATTTGTGAGATTCCGATCGACCCGTGATCCAATGCAAGACGAAGTTGGTGGTTGGGACTGCGATGATACTCCCTGCATAGCGATTGAACGCGTATTTGCCTGGTCCGAGCGTCTTCTCCCAAACCCCTTTTTCACCGGGCGCCACTTGCTCCCCGTGGCGGAATTCAGTACCTGAAACGTCATCGCCACAGCGTCCAACGTAGCTGACAACCACACCGACATAGCCGATGGGGATAACGGTTTTAGGATTCATTTCAACCGTCGCAAACCAACGATTGATAAAGTAGGTGCCGTCGGTTAGGGTTAGATATTGGCGACCTCGTCTACCGCCTGCTCGCAAAAACGCTTCCGCGTTTTGAAAGTTATTGTGAAAGTCCTCTGCTTGCGAATCGCTGCCCACGATCGGTGCAATGATTTCGTCCGGTGGCAATGAGGGACCATCGTGTACTGTAATCACTCCGATCGAGTCAACGGAGACTGGATGGTCAGGTTCGGTTGCATCGTCACTGCGCATGAGCGAACCAATAATCACCGGTGAAAAACCCCCGATAACGGCCAATTCATCTCGGTATTGTTCCAGCGTCTTGATTTCCTTTTGCGATTGAATGGCCGCGAGGGCATAAACTTTCTCGTCGGTAATAACGACGAAAAGCGATGGGTTAATCGCATAAACACCTTCCCGCAAAATTTCGCGTTGCCGTCCACGCTGGCCAGTGGAGAGAAAAAAGCGCGCATCTTGAAAGGAGTTGCAATCGATGGAGCGTCCCAGCGTTTGGCTCGATGACAAGGGTTGACCATCGCGTGCGTAAACGTAACCGATCTTGCCTTGAGAAATGGTTACAAGCGGAGCGCGATGCACGCGGAATTGCCATCGCCAATAGCCGAAGTGAACTCCACCGCGAAGTAATTCCGACTGAAAACCGGCTTCTTGGTGAATCGCAATGATTCCACCCTCTGGCACCGATCCTTGTCCTGACCAGAGCTTTTCGACCACTCCAACAGAGTTATTGGGAATATACCGAAAGCTCAGCCAGATCGCGAGAAGTAAGGTCGCAATCAACGCACTAGCCGTGTACGAAAACAAGGCAAACCAACTGGATTGCCCGAACATAACATAAATAGCCATAGCTATCTCCCAAAAGAGCCGCTTTGTGCACAAGGCAATAGAATGGATCAGAGCGCAAAAAGGCTCGAAGGATCAGTGTCGAGAATGACTAGAACTGAACCGCGCTCGAGCTTGGAAATTCCATGCACTCAGCCGATTCAAAAATGCGTGTTCATTAAAACAACTCGAAGATCGAGCACTAGCGTGTTCCAAAGAACTGCTTTCCATGATCGCAAGAACTTCTTGCGATCGGCCGACGAAGTTAGCTGACGGGCTGGGATCGGAATAATCCTGGCATCGCAAACGATACCTAAGCCCCGGTGCGTAGCGTGCATACCGAAGTACGATGCTATGCGTTTGGTTCCCCCGTACGATTTACTGTCTGTTCCAGTAAAACGACTTGGCTGTGCACTTAAATTTAACTCTACATGCTAATTTGAAGCAGGCAATAGGCCAGTTCGCAAGTCTCGTCGCAACATCAATCGCAGTAACCTATTGCGATTTTTGAACAGATTACGGATTGTCTATTTCCGTTGATTAAGTTGTTTTTCGTCGATTTGGAATGCGATGTGCTGTTTTTGTCGGAAATTGTCTCCACAGGTTCTGCCATGGCGGAGATTGGTCAGCTATCGGAGCGATCTCGAAAGACCTCGTCTGTCCGGCAACTTATCCGACCGTTCGCTCTAGGCCGAAACATCAAACGCAAAAACGCTACAGAGTGATCACAGGCAAAGCTCGATTGAGGGAGCCTGATTGACGCCCCATCAAGTCGAGCGTAACGAACTTAAATCCCAACTGCAGCATGCGGTCATTGATGACCGTTCGCGTACTTGATTCACAAGCCAAGGGCAAATCCTCTAGGCTTAGCTCCAAACGAACTAAATCATCGGCGTGCAATCGAACGCGAACGTCGTGAAAACCCAAGGAAGCAAGAAACAACTCGGCCTTCTCGATACTCTGAAGCCGTTCGCTGGTGACCGATTGGCCGTATGCGATGCGGCTCGCCAAGCACGGAGATGCTGGCTTGTCCGCTACCTCTAGTCGGAAGTACGCCGCAAGCTCTCGCACGCGCTTTTTGGTTATACCTAAGTTAACTAGCGGTGCGACCACGGAATACTCGGCAGCAGCTTGCAGGCCGGGTCGGTAGTCCCCTAGATCGTCTTGGTTGGTTCCCGACATGAGACATTGGTATTGGTTAGCATCCGCCCACGCTCGAAGAGTACCGTACAGTGTCGACTTACAAAAGTAGCAACGACGTCCATCGTTGCGAACGTAGTCTTCGTTGAGTATCTCACGCGTTGTGATTTCCTGGTGTCGAATGCCAATCGATGTGGCAACACTGCGGGCGGAGCGAAGATCGGATTCAGGGACTGCCATGCCGACGCCCGTAATCGCGATGGAGTGATCCGGAAGTGCCCGATAAGCGGCAGCAGCTACAACCGCGCTATCGACGCCACCTGAGAACGCAATGACGACCGATGCATGCTTGGCAATTTCATGCACCAAGTCGGCTGCCAAGGCTTCAACTCTCAACGTCCTCAAGATCGCTTCTCATTTCATAGGAGGCCGAGCCCATCGACCAGTTGGATTCGGCCAAGACACAAAACGGTCGAGGGCCTCGACCGACTACCAATGTCGCTGCCTAGGTTTTCTTTTTACGCCGCTCGTCGGAAGTCGGAAGCGGCATTGGCCCAGCGTAAGCATCGAAAATGGCCAGAATATTCAAAAGACCAGCAACTGCGGTATACAAAGAGCCGAGTTCAAAGCCTGCCGAAGTCGAAAAATGCCACGCGGACAATTCGTCCCTGCTTGCCGGGGCGGCCATGAATCTAGACCAGGTCCAAGCCCCATCGGCCTGCGGTCCGATTCCATTCTTTGCGTCGTCGCGATGAATCCAGCCTTGGATTGCAGCAGGAAACGCCGGGATGCCAACGCACATCTGGGCGGGGAACTGAATTCGGTATTCATCGGGATTCCAGGCAGCGTAGACGACTCGGCCCTGCCCAACAAAAAGTCCAAGGAAAAACAAACTCAGGATGCAAACCGCAAACAAATAGGCTTTGTTGCGTCTGCCTTGGTAGTAGTGCCCCGCCCCAGGAACGAGAAATGCCAGAACAGCTGCAAAATAGCGATTCTTGAGATGGATTTCGCAATCGTCCACAAAAACAACATGTCCGCTTTCTGCCGATTCGCTCATTTCCCGTGCATTCTCTGATTCTAGGATTTTCTTCATTCAATCCGCTAAAAGTCATCTTCCCGACAATCATACCACACGGACTGGCTTTACGGCTACTTCAACCGAGACCACAAGACCTTTCTCTGGGATACTCAATCCGGCGAACGAGTCCTGTCTGTCAAGGGTTACCAAAACGAAGTGATGAGGGTGGTGTTTTCACCCGCTAACGATGCACCTCAAACAGCTATCGCACGCTGGGATGTTCGGCGTCAGCGAGGGAGCGATTTTTCTAGACACTTGAGGATGATTGTTTCGAGATGATTGTTTCGAGATCGCGCGGGATTGAGGAGTTCATTTGCCGCGGTGCCACCGGCTCTTTTTCGACAAACCCGCAGCTTGCTCCGGTGGCACGTAGCTCGAGGTGCCCAACACTTGCCCGGATGTGTGCCCCCACTGGCAGACGAAATTGTTGACGTTCTCTGTCGGTTTCCGTCGGGAAACGGGCATCAATAGGTAGTTAGGCCTCCGAGCAGGTGGATAACTGTATTTTGTCACGAAATCCAAATGGGAGCGGTAGCCATGCGGAAACTGCTCCGGTCAACTGCCTTTCCATGTTTTCCTTGTGTTTTGGTTTGAGCGGGCGTAAACTCTGAAAAACCTTTCGTTTGGAGCTTCCGATGGTCTATCGCATTCACTACTTTGTTTCGTTCTTTGTTCTCGCTGCGTTTCCTTTCAACGCCTCGCTTGCTTCGGATCGACCGGAAAAGGAAGCGGAACGAGCGAGGAAGCTTGTTCAAGATGCGCTCCAGTCTGAAGCGTCTGGTGCGGATGTTAGCCGATGTGAACTGTTAGCTCAGGCTGTTTCGCTCTCCCCGGATGAACCCACCGTTCATTGGCAGCAAGGGCAAATTCGAAAGGGCAAAAGCTGGAGTTCTTATCCGAACATTGTGGCCCAAACAAAGAATTCGAAGGAGTTGGACGAGTATCGATTGCTGCGGGATAGATCTACGCCGACGCTTGAAAGCCAATACGAATTGGTCAAGTTTTGTAATAAGCATGGACTCAAGGATCAAGCAATAGCGCATTGGTCGGCAATCGCCGAACTGGATCCAGAATACGTGGAAGCCAAGATCCAACTCGGGTTCGAGAGAATCGATGGCCAATGGATCCATCGTCGTGAACTCGAGATGGAGCGGGAAAAAGCTAAACGCGTGTCCGAGTCTCTTCAACAAAAGATGCCCGAACTCAATAGGCTGGCGAGAGACCTGGCGTCAGGCAAGCTTGACGAGAATCAAGCGATCACAAAGTTGTCGCAAGATGTGAATATCGACTTGATTCCGACCTGGGAACTCTGCCTCTCGTCCGCTCATAAACAAGGCGCGGCGGTTGTTGTTGGAGCGCTCAAACAATCCAACACACCTGAAGCGACGATGTCCCTCGCGCGGCATGCAACTTGGGTTGCCGACCTCAGTGTTCGAAATGAGGCAACGACCTTGCTCAAGAACAGAGATCAATATGCGTATTTGCCCGCAATGCTATCGGAGCTTCAAGGCACTTGGCTTGCGACTCGTCAATGGGCGTTCGACGGTAATAATCGACTTGTCTGTCGCTATTCCTTGCTCGTAGACGGACAAGATAAACAAGCTTTGCGGGTACTGGACGAAACCTATTTTCTAACAGGCAATGTCTCGCGTGCTACCCCGCTGGCCGCTGGCATGGCAGCGCGTTCGCAATTGCAAAGTGAAGTGATTCGAAAAAACGCTAACGCGATGATCGAAGTTCGCAATGATCAAATCATGAATGCCCTAAAAGAGATTACAGGTGAAAGGAAACTCAAGTCGCCTCAAGACTGGTGGGAATGGTGGGACGATAAGAACGAAGTCTACTCGACGACCGAAAAACCGATAGTAACCAGCTACGCTTACAACAGTGTTTCGGTTCGAGGAACAACGCCAGAACCCCTTACCGGCGGTTCCACGATTCGCACAGGAGAACGGCGATCGGAAAGCCAACGGAAAGAATGCCTTGCAGGCGGGACCCCTATTTTGACACAGCGTGGCCCCATTGCAATCGAACGCATTCGCATCGGCGACTTAGTTTTATCGAAGCATTTCGAAACCGGCGAAGTTCGATTGCAACCTGTCCTGCGAACGACGATTCGAGAACCCGAACCCTTGATCCGAATCACACTCGCGGAGAGTGCGGATGGGAAAAGCCAAGTCATACGAGCCAGCGGTGGACATCCGTTTTGGGTAAGTGGCAAGGGCTGGGTCAGGGCTCGCGAGTTGGACGCAGGTGCGCGGCTCCATGGCCTTGAGCGATTTACACAAATCAAAGAGGTCGAAGTAGAAGAGAAAGTTACCAAAACCTATAACCTAGTGGTCTCTGATTTTCATTCTTACTTCGTTGGCCCCGAGGCCGTTCTCAGCCACGACAACAGTATCGTCAAACCTATCCAATGCTTGGTTCCCGGTCTAAAGATCAATTAGGTTTGCCCACGAAATGAATCATTTCAAGTTTAATCTTATCCTCGGATTGGTCTTGTATCTGTTTGGGATTACAGACCAATGCTCTTTGGCCCAACCCCCACAGTTAATCGCAAATGCAATCAAAGTCGGTTCGTTGTTCGTAAACAACCGGCCAGCGGGAAGCTGTTTTTACGTTGACCAACGTGGTTACATCGCTACATCGTTTTGGAACGTTCGTGAAGCGGATGATGCAGCGGTCCTCTTCAACAACGGTAGCCGATTTAAAATCACTGGGGTCATCGCTGCTTCGAAAGGCAAGGATATCGCCATCCTGAAAATAGTTGCGTTGACCAAGAACGCCTCTTTTGGCAAAGACGCTCTCGTTTTGGATACTGACGCCGACCCGAAGGTCGATGATGGCACTTTTCCATGGGGTGGGCCCAATTCACTACCGGCGACGGGAAACGTTTCACTCCCAAAAGTAAAACGCCGCCTTTTGGGGGAGGAGTATTTATTGGGACTGCCCAGAGCCCCATCGAGCGACATCGGTTGCGACCCGGATACCCGTTGGATTTGGCTGAGTCTTTTCAGGCACATTAGCTGCAACGGTGGTCCGGTCTTCGATCGAAACGGTAAGGTTGTCGCAATGCTCTCGGCGGCGCTCGATCCAGGCTCGAAAGTCATTACAGATCCGACTGCAATCGTCTACTCGGCTGTTCACATTCAACACGTTGCGACTCTCATTCCAGCGGATGACGTTAAGCCGAAATCGTTGAAGTCGCTACATGATTGGGTTGACCCCATCCCCAACATCAATGCAATGAAGCCAGTTCAAAAGCCGACGATCGAGCAAGAACATTCGCTCGGCAGTGCGCTTCGACGAGAACTCTCGATACCCGAGCGTTTGGTCGATTGGCAACGACGCATTACCCAAGTCCAGCAAGAGAACGCGGAAGCCGGAAAGCTGCTCGTCAAGCGCCAATCCAACAACCTGGAATTGTTAGCAAAAATCGACAAAGTAGAAAGTGAATTGGCTGCCATTCGCCCCGAAGAGAGCTATCAAGAGTCTTATACTGAAACTGAGTACGAAACCGAGACAAAGACTGAACGGGAACGTGGTCCAGATGGCAAATACCGAGACGTCAAAACCCGCGTCAGAGTTCCAAAGGAAGTCACCAAGACGAGAACACTGTATCGATTCTCCAGCAGGCAAATTGCCTTTATGGCGTCTCTCCGCATGCAGATCTCAGAACTCCAAATCAATGTTCAGGACAATCGTAACGAATTTGCATTCGACACAAACGTCCGAGTCCCCTTTGTGACTCAAATTCAACGCCATTTAGAGGACGAGTGTTTCTACCTAGCCGACCCGCTCGGACTGCAAGGCAAACCAGAGCAACAGCGCTTAGAGGCAGAATTAACTCGTACGATCGACGAGGGCGGAGCGGGAGGGATAATCTACCTGACCCGGGCGATGACTCGCATCGCGCAAAGCGATTTGGGCGGAGCTGAATTTGATCTGAAAGAGACCAGCGAAGTGGACACGAAATACCGAATGCTCGTTCAGGGATTGGAAGCAAGAATCCACTTTTTGAAAGGGGATAAAGCTAATGGGGCGAGAATGCTGAAGAACTTGACGACCGATTTCGAATCAGACGCGCGTGTCTGGATGATGGCGGCACGCATCGACATGGACTCAAAAAACTACAGCGCCGCCGTTCGGCATTTAGAGCAAGCGGCCAAATTGGCGCCACATGAGATTGAAAACAAGCATGCTCTAGCATGGATGTTGCTGTCGGTCCCCTCGGTAAGCGCGAAACGCGCTGCAGATACCGCGACTAACGCGGTGCGCATGACCGCCGGACGAGATTGGAGCGCTCTCGCTTCATTGGCTGCTGCTTACTCTCACTCCCAGAAAAGCGAATTGGCCATCATCGCACTTGATGCCGCCATTCGAATCGCACCTCCGTCCGCATTAGAAACTTGTGAGAACTGGCGATCCAAGCTCATCATGCAGCAAACCATCGCACCCGAATGGTCGAGTCCCTGAGTTTCGTCCAATCGAGAGTTTCAGAAATGCCCCCGAGTTTAACTCGAGTTTAACTCGGGGGATATTTGCCATCTCTCTAGTACAGAATGTCAAAACCCTCGGCGTGAAGCCGACGGCATGAGGCACGCCAAATTGCAATGTTAAGGGCGTACATCATGGTGCTACGTCCCAAAGGCGTATCAATCCGTTGCCGCTGGCCGACATCAATCGCTTGCTATCCGAGCTAAACACCGTGCTGATGAAAGAGTACCCCTTCAAAGCGAACAACTCCTTACCGGTCGTGGCGTCCCAAATCCTTAATGACCTGTCGAGGCTTCGCGTGGCTAGGAGTTTTCCATCCGGGCTAAACATAATGCTCTTGATCATGTCAGTGTGCCCCTTCCACGAAAGCAACTCCTGACCGCTGGCGGCGTCCCAGACCTTCACTTCGGCCGGTTGTCCGAATTCGCCGCTTGCCGACGCCAGGCGTAGACTGTCCGGACTATAAACAACTCGATGAACGCGGGCCGAGTGTCCTTTCAAGGTCAGCAACTCCTGACCTGTCGTGGCGTCCCACAGTTTCACCTCCCCTGGTTTTTTGGGTGGACCGCCCCCCGACGCGAGCCATTCGCCGTCGGGACTAAAGGCCAAACACTTCACCGCAGAATGGATCCATTTATGTGTTTCCTGACCGCTCATCGCGTACCATATTCTCACCGAGGAATCTGAGCCAGCGGTCGCTAGCCGTTCGCCGTTGGCGGCAAATTCAACGTCGTACACCATACCGGTATTCGCTTGCACGGTGAATAACTCCTGGCCGTTCATGGCGTCCCAAACCTTGACAGTCCCATCGCCGCTTCCCGAAGCCAGTCGCTTGCCGTCCTGACTGAACACAACTCCCATAACTCCGGCTGAGGGGCCATTCAAGCTTTGCAAAAGCTGCCCATTCTTGATGTCCCAGACCTTGACTATTTTGTCGAAGCCGACCGACGCGAGCCGTGTTCCATCCGGGCTGAATGCTGCGTTCGTGACTGTATTTGTAGGTCCTGTTAATGTCAGTAACTCTTGACCGACCGGGGGCGTGGTCAATGGCTCTCGAGGAATCAAAACAATCCAAGGCACGCTGCCAATCGCCAACCACTTGAGCGTTGCCTCTGTCGTCTCGCCTGGCACAAGTTCTCGCAAACTGACCGCGATGAACTCATGGTCTTGGGAATCGTACCGTCCATGCCTTGCCACTACGATTTGCCTCGCGACCAAAGCGAGCTCGTGCAATCGAATCTCGGCCGGCGCGGCTGATTGACAGCTCTGCGCAAATTTCATGAGAACGTCCTCGTTGGCTCTTTCCTTCAAATAGAGACCTCGTTTCCAAACCGAGAACGTTTGTTGGACTGATTGGAAGATACCGGGCTTGAAGGTGCCTTGATAGGCTTCGTTTCTGAGTGGATCGAAGCGACGACAATTCGCAAAATATAGTGCGGAGTCTCCCTTTTTACTTACACGTTGGGTGTATCCAAGTTCGTACTGCGCTGCTGAGTTCTGGGGCCAGATCGCTAACGCAGCCTCATAGACCTTCATCGCTCCGTCGTAATCATTTGAGTCGTGAAATTTATTCCCCTGTTTCACGCGGGGAGCGTTGTCATTTAGCAAATAGTGTACCCTCATATCTAGCGAACCCATGGGCCTACCGTCCGATGGGGGATTCTCGGTTGCGTTAGGAAATATGAGTCTTAGGTCCCCGCCAGCATGCAGCAATAGATCGCGCTCTAATTTAGGGATTTCCGTGTCATGGGACAATAAATGCAAAAGGTTATGCGCTTGATCAATCTCGCCACTGGCAAGGAGCAAGCCAACGTGCACAATGCTGATCGCTGGATCGCCAGGAGCCATTTCGTACATGGCCCTCCAAAAATTCGGATTGCGATGCAATAAAGGATCGACAGTGATCGCACTCCATTCATGTGGTGGTTTTTTTGTTTCAATGCTCTTTTCGAGTCGGCGTACATCAGCGGCAAACTGACGGATGCCTGGATACTTTTCTTCGTCTGCAGTTTCCAATTTTGGAATCAAGCTCAATGCGGACATCCAGCCCGCCATTCGCACTTGATCCACCATGTCTACGCCTGTTGGAATCTTCCATGCGTTTTTGTCTTGTCCAACGACGGAACCGGTTAGGAATAAGAGTCCGAAAAATAAGCTACCAATGCATCGAATCATGAGTCACCTCGTTTAGACATCCAAACTGGAATGCAATATTGTATCCTGCCTTGAGCTGAAGATCTCGATGGAAGCATTTTTGTTTAGGTTCGAAAAGGTGTTAAGCAATGGTCATTGCGAGTTGTACGATTGTTAGCGACGCCCACGCCCTTCGTACCTCAGCGTGTGCCACCCGTGTCGAAAGCTGGATGGCCTTCTAGAACTTCTGTTCTGAAGCTGAATTGGGCTCCGCTTTTCCCTTGTCGGGAACCAATTCATTTGATCTCTCTGCTTTCTGGTTAGCTCCGGAAAAGTCGAGTGCTCCCTTTTCTTCAAGCGCGATGACTCCGGGGCGAACTTTGCCTTTGGCGATGAATTTCAAAGAAACGCTATTAACGCAATGCCGCACATTCTTGGGGGTGAAGCGTTCGCCTACGAAAGCGTGACCCAAGTGACCGCCGCAATTGTTGCAAAGGACTTCCGTCCTCGTCCCGTCGAATGACCGATTCAACGCATCCTGGACTGCATCATCGAAGCAAGGCCATCCGCAATCATTTTCGAACTTGTGCGTTGAGTCAAAGAGAGCAGCATTGCATCTTCGGCATACATAAGTTCCGTCTTCGTGGTGATTGGTGTACTTGCCTGAAAACTGGCTCTCTGTACCTTTGAGCAGGATTACTCTTTGTTCTTCTTTCGTTAGTTTGTTGTACGACCGCTCACTCGGACCTGAGGGCTGCTGCGATTTCTTGGACACTGAATTCGCCGATGCGACTGTGACATTTAAAGACGGGGGAGCGATGTCCGGCGTACTGTCGAGCGATATCGCTGGCCAGCTCGCAGCCAAGTCAAGTTCGGCAAGGCCACTGCGAATTAAGGCCAGATTCCAGACGCACATTTGTTGTGTCTCCAAGTTGCACGCATATAAGCGGCTGCTATCCGGGGTGAAGACCAGCGGGCGATAGGCATCTTCATCCGGGCTCGATAGTTTGGCAAATTCAGACAAGTCCGAGCCCCGCCGCAAAGAGATTTCGCCTGGGTTTGTCCCAATAGCAAACAAGCTCTCGTCGGCCGAATAGACTCCTGGGTACTTTGAGACAAACTTGTTTAGTGGTTTCCAGGAATCGACTTCAAAAATACGACATTCGTTTACTTCCCCCGACGTGGCCGTCAGGTAGCGACCACTGGGCGAAAAGGCTACCGAACAAATTGCTCGTGTATCCAATTCCTGCACGAGTTTGCCGTTCAAGGTATCCCAAACGTAGGCACACTTCGAAGTTTTCCCTGGATCCGCAGTGTGCAACCCAGCCGCGACATACTGGCCATTAGGGCTAACGGAAACGTTACGAATGTCCGAATCTGAGGTTAGTCGCTTTTTGCCCAAAGCGTCAGTACGAAAACACCATGCACCTAACTTTGCCTTTGGGATAGCCAGTATCGAGCCATCCCGCGAGCATGAAGCTCGAACCAGTACACCCGTCGAAGTAGATTTCAAGTCATCGATTTCCGGCGGCCCAACATGCAGCACGTCGTCGTCGCGAAAAGTGAGCCTGCGTTGCACAATGCCGTGGCTTTCGACAGTCAATAAGCTTCCGTCGTCAACAAAACCGATAACATGATCTTCATCAAATTTCCGATCGGCAATTCGAATCAAAGGTAGACCGGATCTGGTATCACAAAGTACCAAGCCAGATTTACATCCAAAGGCCAACAACCTCCCATTCCGTGATATTGCACAATCATCACTGTATACTACAGGGTCATTCTGTTGGATCGAAGGGGCAAGATGTCCAAATTCACGCCCCGAAGCGAAACGCATCCACCGAACCTTGTTGCCGGCTAACTCTGGACCGATCAGCTGATTGTCTTTAGAAACAACCAGCCAGTTGTTTGGGTCGACCGATGGGCGACTAAACAAGGGATAACCCGATCTAGGATCCCACATTCTAAGCATGCCACTCCAGTCGTTTGAGAACACTACGTTGCCGCATCGACTCATAAAGGGCACGATCCCTACCATTTTATGCCCAAGAAATTTCGGTGCGATCTGTCTCCCGGATTCGATTTCGAACAGCGTACCTGATAGTTTGCCATTTGAGGTCCAAACAGCCCAATGTCCGTTCGGATGATATGCGGGCCAACCTGCGAGTCCACCGTATTCAAAAAAGGCTGGTGATACTTGGTCCGACCGTGTGTCTACGGATTTCCAGAGTTGCCCCATATTCAACGAAACCTTAAACTGACCGATCCGGCCTCCAAAGAACGAACCGCGAATATCCTGCCCCATGGGAATCGACCTGTTTGGTGATTGCCCAGTAGAATCGACAACCAGCAGATTATTTCCTTGGGCGATCAAGATATGTCGACCGTCGAGTGTGTCTGCCCAAACGCTTTCATGCTCGCACACTAAGCGAGGCTGCTCCCCTGTTAAAAGCCAAACTCGCGAGAGGTAAGGTGATCGGTACGTCTCAAATAAAAAACGACCGTCGTCGCTGAATCGCAAACCGCCGTAGTCGTCGTGCAATCTCTGAGCCTTGATCGTAAAAATCTCACGATCTTCAGGCAACGCACGGATGGAGATGATGCCAGCTTCATTCGCTCGAGCGTAGCAATCAAACTGCGGAGACAGAGCAAGGCGAAGGGTGCCTTCCGGATAGCCTTCCCATTCGAAATCGACTTCGCAGTCGGGCAAGCATAATGCAGCGCTGGCCACATCGGCCAGTTCTCGCGTAGGTCCGGTGATCTTCAACGACTCACGTATAGCACGTAGTGCCCCGAAGCGTTGCCCGGGACGACCGCTCATTCTTCGGGCATTGGCCTCAGACGCGTAGGCTTTGGCCAACTGATTCAAGCCTTCCTTGTGCTCAAGCCCCAGGGCAATGTTGGCTTTGCTCTCCCTGCGGGCATAATTTGCTGAGACGATTGTGGCCACAAACATCGTCATTGCCACAGTCGCCAATAGACTCGCGGGCAGCGGGTTACGTCGGCACCATCGCCAGGCTTTGGCGATACGACCGATCGGACGAGCGATGATCGGTCTGCCCTCCACGAACCGACTTAGTTCGTCGGATAACTGTTTACAAGATCCATATCGACGAGGAAGCGATTTTTCTAAACACTTGAGGACGATCGTTTCGAGATCGCGGGGAATAGCCGAGTTTAACTGTCGCGGCGCAACCGGTTCTTTTTCGACCACTTGTCGCAACGTGTCGACGCTGCTGGCCGATTGAAATGGCGGTCGACCTGTTGTCAGCGAATAAAGAACGGCGCCTAGAGCATAAACGTCCGACGCTGGTCCGATCGTGTTGATTTGACCGGCAGCTTGCTCGGGCGGCATGTAGCTGGGCGTTCCTAGCACTTGCCCTGATACCGTCATGCCGGTGTCTTCTGTCAGTCGCTTAGCTAAACCGAAGTCCGTGACCCGCGGACGGCCTTGCATGTCGAGCAGAATGTTGGATGGTTTCAAGTCGCGGTGGATGACACCCTGTTCGTGTGCGTATTGAACTGCCTGTGAGACTTCTTGCATCGTGCTAGCCGCCTGCATAGGCTCGAGTGGCCCGTCTTTGAGCTTCGCGGCTAGGCTAGATCCCTCGACATAGGTCATCGAAAAGAAATGCTTGCCCTCATGCTCGCCCACTTCATAGATTGGCACTATTCCTGGATGGTCTAGCAGGGCAGCCGCTCTGGCCTCGCTGTAGAACCTCTCGACTTCTTCCTTCGAAGCGAATTCACCGGACAGGATCATCTTTAGGGCAACGATGCGATTGAGGCTCACTTGGCGGGCTTTGTAAACGATCCCCATTCCGCCTCGCGCGATCACGTCCAGCAATTCATAATCGCCGAAATACTTCACTAGCTTGCTTTCGCCTTTAGCTGATGGGCTTTGCTGCGTGTCGATCGTCGGCTGATCCGCAGCAAGAGTTTTCGGTGAATGGGCTTGTTCGGAATGCTGAATCGTCTCCTCCAGTTGCGACATGGGCAAGCCAGAGAAGCGTGTCTGGTATTCCGCAAAAGCGATCGACTCGCCATTGCGTCGACGGTAGTGCATTTCGATCGCAATCAGCTCAACGAGCAGCGGTTGCTTGTCCGGGCCATCAACTCGCAATAGAAACGATTCGATGCTGGGACGATTACCTGCCGAGCATTGCGTTTCGAATTCGTCGCACATTCCGTCGAATCGCTTTGCTCGCTGAATCGTGCCGTTGTCGAAGTCCGGTGCTTGGTCGTTCATCGCTGGTTTTGAACTCAATGCGGTAAGTATTCAAATGGTTGCTGGTTCCGAACCGACAGAGTTTTGAACCGCTTCGTTCATAATGCCCGTTCGTTAACGAGACCCGACAAATAGCTCCAAGTCTTGGTGCAGTGATTACGGGTTATTTTGGGTCTGGAAGTTCAGTGTAGCACGGCACTCCGTGCCGTGAAAACGGCACGGAGTGCCGTGCTACACTGAGGTCGACATCTACTTGAATTCCACGATCTCCTCCTCTTTTTCAACCACATCGTCTTTTTCCGACGGATCGGATTGAGA
>JANMLD010000429.1:0-3768 GCA_031372345.1 Pirellula sp. | reverse complement strand
CGCTTCGGGTTGGGATATTCGGGTTGGGATACTCCAGGCTGCCGTTCGCAATACAGTTCCGCTACGTCACCGATCAAGAAACCCATAGCAGAGTACCTGTGGTCGAAAAACAGAATGGAATTCAAAAAGCGGCTGTACTCCTCATGGCATTGGAGGAGGACGATGCGGCGGTTTTGCTAGGAAAACTTCCGCCGAAACAGGTGGAACTGGTTTCCTTGGCCATCGCTCAGTTGGACAATATTTCTGGCCAGATCCAAGAAGAAATCATTGCCGAGTTTTTTGGTGGCAAACCAAGTTCGCTCGGTCACTCCAGTGGCGGGCTTGATCGCGCCAAGTCGCTGGTAAAGAAAGCCCTCGGCAAAGATGCAGCCGACATGCTCTCGATACTTCAACAGACCCTGGAATCGTTGCCGTTCGGGTTCCTCCAAAAAGCGGATCCACAAAACATATTGTCGTTCATCATGGACGAGCATCCGCAAACCATTGCGGTGGTCATCTGTCACGTGCCAGCCGCGACGGGGGCTGGCATCCTCAACGGTTTGCCTCAGCAGAAGCAATTGTCTGTCATCAAGCGGATTGCGGGGATGCAGCAAACCAACCCCGACGCGATTCGCGAAATTGAATGCGCGCTGGAAGTACGAATGTCGCTGGTGATGAGCCAGTCCTTCCGAAAGGCTGGAGGTGTCCCTGCAGTGGCCGAAATCTTGAACGTAACCGATCGAGCCACCGAACGCGTTGTTTTGGAGTCGCTATCCAAAGACAATCCCGAGTTGGTCGAAGAGATCCGTCGACTGATGTTTGTATTCGAAGACATTCAAAAGCTTGCCGACAAAGATATTCAAACGATTCTCAAGAACGTCGAAACGAACCAGTGGGCCATGGCTCTCAAGGGTGCAAGTCAGCAGCTGCAAGACAAGGTGATGAAGAACATGTCAACGCGAGCCGCCGAAATTCTCAAAGAAGAAATTGGCTTCCTGGGCCGTGTTAAGGTCAGTGACGTCGAAGGAGTTCAACAGAAGATCGTCGATATTTTGCGAACGCTGGAGGAGTCGGGGCAGCTGCAACGACCAGGTTCGGACGGTGAGGAAGAGTTCGTTGCATAAGGAATGTTGCCGCGAAGGAAAGCGACAATTAGCCTGTCGTCGTTAGTGGCGGTTTTTCGACACTTCTCGCTGAACGCCACCACTCAAGCCGCTTGGCACAATGAATCCCGCAGGTTTACCCTGCGGAAGTTTCGGTTTTTCACTACATAAACGATCCTCCGCGAGGGGAGGGCGACGTTCTGTATGTAGCGAAAAGCCGAATGGTCCGCAGGACGAGCCTGCGGGATTTGGTGTAGCCGCTTAAGGGGCTAACGCCCAATGGGCTAATTACCTTAGAATGGCTGAGTTCGCCGAGAAGTGTCGATTCTGAGGTATTTGCGACTTCCATCTTAAAGCGGAAATGAATTTCCGCACTCCAAAGGAGCTATACTGACGGCATAGATTTTCAGCCAACCTTGCTATGCATCCAAAAGGCCACTTATGATTCTCCGGTCCATCGTGCTCGCCACCGCCCTCCTTTCGTTGGTCGTTTGCAATCGCGTTTGGAGCGATGAGGGAATGTACCCGATCAGCGAATTGGAACGGCTTCATTTGTCTGAAAAAGGAATGCAACTGACCGAAAAAGAACTCTTCAATCCGGGTCAAGTTAGTTTGGTCGATGGTATCTGTCGGGTCAATGGATGCACGGGCTCCTTCGTCTCAAGCAATGGTTTGATTATTACCAACCACCATTGTGCTTTTGACGCCATTCAAAAGGCGAGCACCTCCGCCAGGGACTTGTTGACCGATGGATTTATTGCAAATACGTTGGGCGATGAAGTGCCCGCGCCCAGCTACACGGTTCGCATTACGGAAGGTTACAAAGATGTTTCAGAACAAGTCCTGTCGGTAGTAACAGACAAGATGACGTTTTTGGAGCGAACAAAAGCCATCGAAAAACGCCGCAAAGAAGTCGAGCAAGCGAGCGAGAAAGAAAACAAAGGTCTTCGCATTGAGGTAGCAGAGATGTTCGCAGGCAAGACCTACGTGTTGTTTCTGTATACCTATCTCAAGGACATCCGGTTGGTGTTCGCACCCCCCGTGTCGGTCGGAGCCTTTGGGGGAGAAGCCGACAATTGGGAGTGGCCACGGCACACGGGCGATTTTTCCTTTATGCGAGCTTACACCGCCCCCGATGGCACGTCGGCTGAATATTCACCGAGCAACGTACCCTACCATCCCAAACGCGTGATCCGAGTCGCACCTCAGGGAGCCAACGAAGAAGACTTTGTATTCCTGCTAGGCTATCCGGGAAGGACCGTTCGACAGAAGACAGCCAGTTTTTTGAAGTACGAACAAGATGTTAGGCTCCCTGCGATCGTGGAACTCTACGGTTGGCAGATTGGCGAGATGGAAAAAGCGGCAGCGTTGGATCGCTCGGTCGCAATCAAGCACGCGTCTCGAACCAAGTCCCTTGCGAACGTAGAGAAAAGATCGCGAGGCCAACTGCTTGGCCTGCGGCGGGCCAACATCGTTGCGACCCGAGAACGAGCCGAATCGGAACTTCAGTCCTTTATTCAATCAAGCAAGAGCCGCGTTGATAAATACGGTTCACTACTAAAGGATATCGCAGCGGTTTACGATGAAATGACGGCGACCGGGCCGCTTGAGATTCATCTTCGCGAGCTGAAATCGGCTTGTCGCGCCATGTCCTTTGCTTATACGATCTACGATGCCGCGGTGGAACGTGCGAAAGACGATCTCGAGCGAGAAACGCCCTACATGAATCGCAATATGAATCTTACCGTTCAGCAACTGAAACTGGATGTCGCAGATTGGCATGCGCCCACGGATAGGATCATGCTAGAGGGCATGCTGGAACGGTTGAGTAAGATCAACGGTGCCCTCGGCATCGCGCCTTTATCGACGCTGCTAGACGACAGCCGTTCCTATTCCAAGCGTGCCGAAGCGCTGATCGGTTCAAGTCGGTTGGGTGATGTCGCTTTTGTCGACGAATGTTTAAAAAAGACGCAGGCGGAGCTTGAGTCACTGCCAGACCCTGTTTTGAAGTTGATGATTCAGTTGTATCCGACGTACAAAACGCTTCGCGACCTGGACAAAGAGCGAGACGGTCGCTTAGGGCAGTTCTATGGCACTCTGATGGAGGCAAAGCAAGCCTTTGAGCCTACGCAGTTTGTGCCGGACGCAAATGCAACACTGAGGATTACCTACGGGCGAGTACGGGGATATTCGCCAGCCGATGCAATTCAAAAGACGCCGATAGCGACGCTTCGAGGGGTTATCGACAAGACAACTGGGATCGAGCCTTACGTGACTCCAAAAGTCGTCATCGACCGCTACAACGCCAAAGACTTCGGCGGATTTGTTCACCCGAAGCTAGGGCAAGTTCCGGTGGCCATTCTGTACAACACCGACACCACCGGAGGGAACTCCGGCAGTCCGGTTTTCAATTCAAAAGGGGAACTTGTCGGGGTCAACTTTGACCGGACGTTTGAAGCCACCATCAACGACTTCGCCTGGAATGAAAGTTACAGTCGTTCGATCGGCGTCGACATTCGGTATGTGCTATGGATCACTGGCATCGTGTATGACGCCAAGCATCTGCTGAAGGAAATGGGCCTGTAGGCCTTTGTCGCCTTTGTCGCCTTTGTCGCCGTTAGCAACCCGGAAGGGGGGTATCGAGGCGTGATTTAGCGGGGGGGGAGGGGGCCAAGTTAAAAAATCC
>JANMLD010000054.1:0-2560 GCA_031372345.1 Pirellula sp. | reverse complement strand
CATCGATGTTGACTTTGATGGCCCGCTCTGCTGCTCCGGAGATGGTGACTTGCCCAACTCCCGGGCTCGATTCGATAACGCTTTTCACATACTTATCAGCCAACAAATACAATTCGCTAGGTGTTCGCTCACCGGAGACCGCGATGGACATAACGGGCGACGAGTCGATGTCTGATTTCTGGACAATGGGCGGGTCAACGGTCCGCGGCAACCGATTGCTCACGGCCGAAATAACATCGCGCACGTCTTGTACCGCCGCATCGATATCGCGAGCTAGAGAAAACGTGATCAACACGATGGAGGCGCCGTCAGTGGAAATGCTCCTCAGTTCCTCGATCCCCGCCACCGTTGAAACCGCGTCTTCGATGACTTGCGATATCTCGGATTCGACCTCTTGTGAGGCGGCTCCTGGGTAACCGGTCCGAATGAAAACAGTTGGTAGATCCGTCTTCGGAAATCGATCGATGCCCAAAGACGGAAAAGCCACGACGCCAGCCACCACCATGGCCATCACCAGCATGAGAGCAAAGACCGGTCGCTTCACACAGATTTCAGCGAGCCAATACAAAGTCGAAACCTAGGGTGGTTGGAGGTGGGTGGTGGGAGCGAAATGCCGAAGGTAGGTAAGGCAAAGCCGTTTGGGTGGCGAGGTATCCGCAAGCTATTGTACTTGCTTGCATTCCCAGCCGAAAGCAAAACTACAGGCTGTACCCTACAAACGGCATAACCCCTCCACTTTGCCAAGTTTTCATGCTTTTAGCCGGGGCCTAAATCATCGTAGTTGGGTTGAAGGCGGAATTTGCATACTACAGTTGCTTCGCCAAACAGGATTGTCTTTTGAATCCATTCGCGAACGCTCGGAAACGCACTAGGTCACAATGAAATCATTTTTTACCTCATCGCTCGACACTATCGATCCTCCGGCCCCGTACGTGAACGCGATGAACTGGGAAGCCTACCGCAATCAGTTTCGAATCAACAAAAACAATAGTGAAAGATCAACGCAACGAAATTGCGCTCTGGCTTCCAGCAGCCTCAATCCCGAATCGGCCGATTCGTTTGACTCGAACTGTCGCGGCCAAGACTTTCCATTGATTGTTCAAAATATGATTCCGGGAAGTCTTCGGATCGAGATCCAGCCGGAAACTCAACCCTTGATAGCAAACGACGTCGATGAATGTTTTGGAAATGTGGGGATTGAGTTCTTGGAGGAAAGAATTTCTACCGAGACGAGAACCTCCTGTATGAACGATTCCTCGTATTCGCGAGGCAATTCGTTCGACTTGGAACTCGGATTGTTGGAAAGTGTCCAGGAAATCGCGGTGGCCCTCGTCCGCACAACCCCAAAACGGGCGGTTCCGGCAGGCGATGCGGTAGAGTAGTCGAAAGTGCGACCGTTGCGAAAGGGCCACAGCAATTTTGGCATTCGCCATTGAAATTCGCCCTGGACCGTTATATCAATCCTGGCTATATTTCTAGATTCTTGGTCGTACGCTACCCGATGTGACGCTCACCTCCCGAAAAAAAGGACGGGTGGTTTGAGTTGGCTGCATGGAATTGATCGGCAGCCAGGTATTTCAATACAATGTCACATTTGCACAAAAAGGTGGAGGCTTTGCATGGTTAAGTTGTTAGTCCGTGACCGGGAAACGATTCAAGAGGCTGTACGCCGTTTTCGCAAACTGGTCGAAAGAAGCGGGCTAAAGAAAGAAATGCGTCGCCGCGAATTTTACGAAAAGCCTAGTGAAATCAAACGACGAAGCCGCCAGAGAGCCGAAAGACGCTCGCGACGCATGCGATTATTGGGCATTTAGCGCCTGAACGCATTTCCGAACAAAATGGGCGAATAGCTCAATTGGTTAGAGCACCACGTTTACACCGTGGGGGTTGGGGGTTCGAGTCCCTCTTCGCCTACTTCAGTTTCCGATCCACGTTTCGACGTTCTACACAAGCGAACGCAATAAGAACAATATGAAGAACGACATTCATCCCAAGTACGGTGAAACCAAAGTAACCTGCGGTTGCGGTAATACCTTTCAGACTCGCAGCATTCGCAAAGAGCTGCGTGTCGACATTTGCAATGTTTGCCATCCGTTCTACACGGGCAAGCTAAAGTTTGTTGACACGGCCGGACGCATCGAAAAATTCCAAACGAAATTCGCCGCTGGCACGTATGCAAGCCTCGGAGCCAAGAAGCCTGCTGCCAAAAAGAAGTAGCTGCACGAGCCAATTGGCGACACGCTTTTTATGGATGTGTCGCATTCACAAAGTGGCTCTGGCAATCACAATCTCAAGACCGTCGCAGATTGCCAACTGAGGCATGCGGCGGTTTTGTTTTTTACTTAGCCAAGACTACGAATGAAAATACGCCAACAACTCGAGCAGACCTTAGCTCGGTTTAACGAACTGGAAGCCATGATGTCCGACCAGGCAATCTTGTCAGGCGATTCGTCCAAAATGGCCAACATCATGCGAGAACATGGTGGACTGCTCAAAGTAGCAACCATGTTTCGAAACTACGAGCGCATGGCCGAGGAACTCAAAGAACTTGCCCCGATGC
>JANMLD010000405.1:0-13801 GCA_031372345.1 Pirellula sp. | reverse complement strand
GTGTTCGCTCTGGACGGGAAACACGAGCCTGTTTAACGATTTGAGATGTTGGCTTTGTCATGCGAGATTTTTAGCGCACCAATTGCATTAAAACAACCCCGGCGGGATAATTTCACAGCCTAGGAGCGAAAGGCGACAATGGAACCACGCCTCGCTGTAGTACTAAATAATGGCTGCCGTGATGACTAGTTCGACTCGGTACCCTGGGGACGCTAATTGAGGGTGCGTGCAAGCTCGAGAAGGAGCGTGCCCCATTGGTATCCAGGCGTCCCAAAGATCATTGAAAATCGCTAAGTCCTCTGCGTACGGCAAGTAAACCAACACCTGCACCAAACTTGACTTATCGCTTCCAATCTGAGCGAGTCGAGCCTCGACCTGTTGGAACACGAGTTCAAATTGTTCACGCGGCGAACCGTTTGCATGGTCTGGGACTTCAACAAAGTAACCCATGCCACCAACAACCACCGCATCCGACCACCGCTTGGTGACGCCGTATCGGATCAATTCACTCATGTCGTCGCTCATTCCATTTTCTGGCTTTTGTAGACCGAGCGAACGTGCGAGCCACCGTTCGGGAGTGAACTCGTCACGCTCGAAAACTCACCCAGTTTCGACAGCACCCCCCAGGCTGAAAGTAGGTCCTTGCCTGTGAGTTCGTAGTTGGAGGATACCGATTCGTCCAACAGAGATTCTTCCATGCTTTCCATTGTCTCAGTCAGTACATACCGGATCCACGGGCGTGCAAAGTCGAAAATCCGTCCGACGTGGATATAGGACGCGCTCGATTGCTTGGCCGAAGTGTCGATGATCCCAACACCAACGGAAAGTTTCCTAACACCAGCCATCTCAGCCGACTGCTTGTCCGAGTAAGAATCGAATAGATAATCGCCAGAGAACAACACCTGTGGCATCATTTCCTTTGGGACGGGGCAGTCAGCCGGGATCGCATACCCATACTTAACTCCAAGGCTGGTTTCCAATTTGATAGGGCGGGGTATTTGGTAGCTGGCAGGAATCGAGCTCGGATCCTTTTCCCGCAGGGAGTTGACCATTTCATCGCAAATCGTCAACGTATCTTCAAAGGCATTTTTTAGTAGCGACTTGTCTTTAATACCTGTGACACCCGCGAATTCGGGAAAGGGGAGAGGATCGACTGAGGGAGGCATTTCCTGAAACCACTGCTTGGCAGATAAATTACCACCGGTGAGAATGATGGCGTGCTCACCTGTCATGCTAGGCAGGAACTTCTTTTCCCAAGTATCAGCTAAGTGAACCAAATGGGGCCAAATCAAGTCTGCAGCGGCCTTGATCTTCTCCATGGCCAGACTGTCCTCGATGGTGCTCCATCCTCCGGGAATCAAGGAGTTCACGATCGTTTGAATTTCATCTAGATCAATTTCACTCCAATCCAGCTCGCAAGCTTCGTCGAATCGCGTTTTTAACCTCTGCACGATCTTTCGACTGAGTTGAAAATACTCAGGCCGATCCTGAAGTCTGGTTGCAACAAACATCATGGGTGCATCTCCCATGTGCTCTAACGAAATCAACGGCGAACTCGCTTCCGTTAGAATGTTCTTGGTACGGGAATAGTCGTGTCGCTCCCAACCGTCGTCCGTCAAATAAGCTAGCGAAGTTGTTCCCTTGAACTCGGGAATCAGTTTGGCAATGGATTCGTCGATCCATGAGCAATCCGCCACCAAGTCTTTAATGAAGTCTCGGATTTCACTATCGTCATCCAGCGACTGCAAGATTGGTATGGTATTACCTGTAGCACTGCGAGAGAAGAAATTATTGAAATTTGCTTCGAACGTTGCTTTCGCCATCGCATCGGACGTGTAGCTTACGGATGTTAGCGGTCGGGAAGAAGCGTCTCGAACGGGTTGCATTTCGGGATGTTCGAGAATCGATTTCCCTTTTCCCAATTCCAGAATCGCTTTGCTAGATGGACTGATACCGACGACAAAGAAGCCGTCTAGCATGCCAATCGTGATCGTGATGCTTTTCTTATCCAAGACTTCCTGCACATTGTCTTTTGTTTCCTCGTCAAAGGACTCGTTGGTTGGAATGGAATCCCAAGGAATCTGCTTGCCGTCCAAACGCAGCTGTAGTCGATTTCCGCGTGCATCATCAACACGATCTAAATTCTTCAGGATCACATCGAGGTTGGGTACAACGCCACGGCCAAGCTGCAATACACCTTCCAGCTGGTCCAATTTACCGAGTGCCAAATCCTCATCTTGGCAACGCGCCCCAATCACCAGGGTTGGTATTGTGAGGCTATCCATTTTTTCTAAATACTTCGCAAAGACCGCCAGTACTCGTTCCTCTTCCGACTTCTTGGACGTAAGCGATTGAGACCGCATCTCGTCGCTCAAGTCCCCCTGGGCCTCATACCATTTCGAAACGTTTTTGTCGCCGAAAAAAAAGACTTCTGTCGATAGAAGGTCTTGGATAAAAGCCAACGCCTCTTTCGTGTTTGGGTTTTCAAAAAAGGTTCTGGCAGACATTCCGACGCCATCCCGCTCCAGCCATTCAGACCGGAATTGGTCCATTGCATTCTCAACGCCCGAGGAGTTAAGAAACTCTTTGACCACTGGGCCGGATACGAATCGATCCCACTGTTCTCGAATTCGAAAAGACGCACTGTAGAAATCAGCGTCGATTGGCGCCAATTTTAGCGAGGCAACATCAGACGGATCCTTTGCGATCACGCAAGTCTCTGAATGGTTGCCGACCATGCTAGCCAGCGAGATGATCGCAATGGCGAATGGTGAACGAATCCGTCGGGCAAGTGAAGTCACTATGGCATACTCCTGTATCGGTTTTTTTGGAATTAAAGGTCTAAAGGCGAGCGGCGGCATTACCCACCGTAGCTAAATTCGCGAAAATTCAGAACAGCAATCGCCAAAAAGAACGATGAATTGCTAGATTTCGAAACGATCCAGCTCGTCCATCAATTGATCGATATTCGGAAAATTCCCGTCCGCTGTCGGAAGAGCGGAAACGATTTGTTTCGGTGCGTCGACTCGACTCGAATTGGACAAGATGTTTGTCAATGCTGGAGGGAGTTGCTTAGACTCTACGACTGATGGAAGATCCGCAGCCTTTCGCTTGTCACTACCGATCGGGCCTCCGAGCGAAAAAACCGGAGTTGACCGCGACAAAAGCAGATCCTTAAGGGTTTTGATCGTCGAATCGAGACTTATGTCGGTGGCGAGCGCGATCATAAAAATTTTTTTTGGTGGCTGCGATGTAACGTCCCCGCTCCGCGTTTTCGGGCTGCCGTCAACGGGAATGATTTCCAAAGAAGGAATGCCCAATCGATGCAAATGACTGCAAACGTAGGGGGCTGATTCCCAAGTGGCGAGCGCAAAATCCCCCTTCAGTCCTTCGATGCAAAGGTGATCGGTGGTGTCCAATTCAATCGACTTCAAATCTGCAATGAGAGTTGCATCCAGTCCGCTTTCCATCACGATGCGAGTAATCAGTTGTTCCTCGTAGTCCGCGATGGAGCCAGCACGGCGTTCGTGTTGGCTGATAACGACAGGAATCCGACTAGCCATGCGAAGGTTAAGACTTTCTAGCCACAGAGACGATTTTAGTCACAGAGACGATTTTATAGTTTTTCGAAATCTACTTCGAACGGTTTCATCATGCCTTGCAAGTCGCCGGAAGCCAAGCCTGCGGCGTACCATTTCTTGCGTTGTTGAGAGTCACCGTGCGTGAACTTCTCTTTTCGTACTCGTCCACGGGTGATCTTATCGTCTCCGATTTGGGTTGCGGCATTCATGGCGTCTCCGATATCGCCAGCTTCAAGAATATGCTTTGTTTCCTGAGCATATTTTGCCCAAACTCCAGCAAGGTAATCGGCCTGCAATTCCAGTCGAACGCTCAATTGATTGCGTTCCACTTCTCCGGCACGATTTTGCATTCCCTGGATTTTTGCAGAAAGCCCCAATTGATTTTGAACGTGATGGCCGACTTCGTGAGCGATAACGTAAGCCATCGCGAATTCACCAGGAGCTTTAAAACGCTCCTTTAATTCACGGAAGAAGTCAAAATCTAGATAGACATTGCTGTCCCCTGGGCAATAAAATGGACCTACGGCTGCTGTCGCTTGACCGCACGCCGATCGCACTTCACCTCTGAAGACAACCAGCTTTGGCTCTTGGTAACGAGAACCGAGTTGTTCGCGGAAGAGTTTCCCCCAGACATCTTCCGTGTCCTTCATGACGACCGACACAAACTCCATCAGCCGAGCATCCGGGTCGTTGTCTGGGGTCAATCGGACACGCGTAGCGTCTTGTTCCTGCTGTTGGCCAACTTGTTCCATCAGTTGCTGTGGATTGCCTCCTAGGAACATCATGATCAACATGAGCACGATTGTGCCGATTCCACCCCCACCGATGAGGCCCCCAGCGGCCATCGCCATTCCCCGTCGATCCTCAACGTTTGTTGACTGCTCCCGGCCTTCCCAACGCATAAATCATCATTCCTGTTCAATATGTCTACAGCGACGCTTCCGAAATGGAAACGCAACTTAGTAATGTAACAAATTTTCGAGACTCCTCGCCGAACGCGACCATTTCGGTTCGAAAAATTAAGAAAATACGTCGTTTAGCTGCGTGGGCAACGCCCCGCGATCCACAGACGACGCGGCTCGATGGGCACGCGGTTAAACGAAAGCATGCATTAGTCCCGTTGGGTGTTGAACATGCGGTCGCCGGCATCGCCAAGTCCTGGCACGATAAACTTGTGATCATTCAGCTCGGGATCAATTCCCGCCACAAAAACCTTGACTTCAGGGAACTCTTGATGGAATTGCTCGACACCTTGTTTGGCGGCCAGGACACTTAGAACTCGAATATCCGGCACACCCCAACGCTTCAACGCAAGGACAGCGGCACGAATTGAGCCGCCTGTCGCGAGCATCGGGTCTAAAACCAAGCCAACATCGACGGCATTGCCGACAGGCAGCTTGCAATAGTACTCGACAGGTTGAGCCGTCGCTTCGTCGCGGTACATCCCTAAATGCCATACCGCGGCGTCTGGAATCAACTGCAAGACGGGCTCAACCAGCCCCAAACCAGCTCGAAGAATTGGTACGATTCCAATCCGTTGAGCCATGCGACTGCCATCCATCTGGGTGAGCGGGGTTTGCACAACGTGCGGTTCCAGTCCCAAGTCGTCCGTCGCTCGCACGGCCAAGAGCATGGCCAACAAATGGATTTGGGTCCGAAATTGGGCCGGAGTTGTTCGAATATCACGCAGAACCGAAAGGTGATGGGCTGCGAGCGGGTGAGTCAACTCAAAAACGTTTTGCATGCCTATTCGCCTGGAATTCTATTGATGGAAGTAACGTCGACGTATTTATAGGTGCCACGATTCATTACCGCCAAATTCCGAATCCAACCGCCGTCGTTGGTTGCTGGGCCCACGTTGAATTGTATCGAATGAATGGTCGTCCTAGTCAGCTCCGCACGTCGTTGGATGTCGTCCAGTTGCGGCAAGGTTAAGCGAGGATCGTCGGCATCCGTCAAAAAAAAGAGAACTTCGGGAGCCATTGCCAACGCTTGTTTCAAGGCGGGAAGATGCGCCGTACCGCCATCCCCTGGCATTCCCCGTACGAAGCCCGCGGCCCGACGTTTGTTGGTATCCGTTGCAAAAATCATTTTTCCGGATAGGGGTGAAAGCGAGTCATTGTAAAAAACGATTTGAAACTGGTTGTACTCGTTGAGCGATTCCAAGCTTTTGAGCAATTCTCGTTTTGCGTTTCGCAATGGGGCAGCTTCGTAGGCATTCATGGAATCTGACCTGTCTACGACATAAACAAACGACGAGCCGGATCCCTCGACGCCAAAAAAATTCGTTTTCGTTTTTTTGCCTGTGCCAGGGCCACGTCCTATCCCGCTGGTGCTTGAGCCGCCACCACCGGCAAGTCCGGTACCCGCGGAGCTATCTTGACCGTTGTTGTTGCTAACCCCGGTCTGATTGCCCACTAGCTCGGAAAGAATGTTATCAATGGACAGTGGTGGTCCGGACGAACTGTCGAATGCTAGCGAAACGGATTGCGATGTCGCCGCGCTTGAACTCGATGCACCGCTCGATCCGCCTTCGAGCAAATATTCGTCACCCGCATTCGTTTGATGTGCAATACCGACGGGGCGATCCAATTCACCCGAAGTGCCGTGGATTTGAGGGCGCCATAGAAGGGCAATTACAACCAAAAGGGTGGTATGAACGAGGCAGCTAGCAATCCAAGCACGAAAATCAGACCATGATTTTTGTTCGAAAACAAAAAGGCTTCGGTCCCGGCGGTGGAGCAGATCCAAATTCGCGTTGGTGTTCGAGTGGTTGGATGGGGTTGCCACAAATCAACCGATAAATAGGAGGATTTTTACGCCAATCTCAACAGAACCACACGTTCGGTCAGAATATTGCATGTTACCAACTTTGCCTTGAGTTTCCCGCGTATTGCCAAAAATAGCAACCAAACAACAAAATAGTAAAGCGTTCAGGTTGTGTCGATATTGCCAAAAACTCGGGTCAAACGGAACTTTGGTACATTTAAGTGCATCGTACTCCCTGTTCGTTTTGTTGACAGTGAATGGCCTCCAACTACCATAGAATTTCGCGTGTCGTGGTGGCATCCCCACTTTTAACGGGGGTTTAGCTATTAGGACAACGAAAACACTGCATTTCTTTTCTGTCCGTTCGTCACTTGGGGATCCCATGGTGAATTCACGTAAGCCTGTTCTTGGTTCAATGAAATCCCAGTCATCAAAAAAGGCCAAAAGCCAAAAACTGGCCAAACGTGCCCGGCAATTCGAAATCCTGGAACGTCGCGATCTGATGGCAGGGGATTTTTCCCCCCAGGTCAAAACCATTTTAGCTTCGATGCTGTTCAGGGATAGCGCAGCCTATAACGCCGCTGGAATAGCCTTAACTGCACAGTTTGGTGGCGCTTCGGCCTCGTCCAATTCTTCTGGAGGAGAAAACACTGCCCCATTCAATACAAATGAAGTCGAACCGAACAATGTACGTGCGACGGCCAACTTTCTTCCGCTCGGAAACCTTTCGAATCAAAATCCGGTTGTCAATGTAACCGGCCAGATGCAGAATATTTTCGATGAAGACTTTTACGCATTTGATTTGAAGAAGGGGGACATCATTGATGCTAGAATTACAACCCCACCGACTAGTCCCGTTCCTGGTGCAATCCTATACAACTCGATTGGTACGGAATTGCTTTATACCAAAGGGCTTTTTCTCCCCACGGTTTCGGGTGCAGCTGCAACGAAATCTCCTCGATTCACTACGGGTTCGACTACATTAACTTACGTCGTCGATACAGACGGTCGCTATTACTTCCGAGTCGGTGATGCGTCTGGCGCGTATACATTGAATCTTAGGACGTATCGGCCTACTCTTGAACAAGAGCCAATTGGAACCAAACAAATTGTTTTCCTGGATTTTGACGGATCCACCTTTCGCACCGATTTGATCAACCTAGCACCCGCAGGTGCCGGGACCACCCGTCGAGTACCCGCCTTCTCCACCTATGCAACGCAACTTGGAATTACCCAAGCACAAGTTCCGGGCGTTATCGAACGCATTACACGAAACGTCGAAGCGAAACTAAGAACGAGTCTCGCCGCCAACTCTAATAATGGATTCTACTCTTCCTCCGGAAACCCAGGCGACTTCGATATTAAAGTCGTTAGCAGTAACGATGGTGATTTTTGGGGACAACCGAATGTTTCCCGTGTTCTCGTTGGCGGTGATCAGCCGACCCTCGCACCAGCCATTCCCGGGTTGCTGGGCATTGCCCAGCGGGTAGATATTGGGAACTTTGATCGGGAAGATACAGCCCTTGTCATGCTAGACACTACGATTTTCGACGCAACGAATCTGGATATTACGGATCCATTCTACATTCCCCGGTCGGGAACGGTTTCCAACATCGATCTCTTTATCGAGTTGACATCGGTCGTCATTGCTCATGAAATGGGGCATAATTTGGGTGCAATTCACCAAGACCCAAATAACACAGTCTACGGCATCATCGACCAGTTTTACAGCGGTGTGATTACAAGTGGTGCCGGACTGGATGGAATCTTCGGAACCGCTGACGATGTGACTCTCAAATTCCTAAATGACGATTATGCACCCACCCAAGGGGCGATCTACGGCGGCGGTATCAACAATTCTGCCAATGCTATTGCCTTTGGAATGTCGACTGGCAAAGTGGGCGCGTCGATCACTGGAAACTCGTATAACGATCGCAACCGAAATGCATCTAAGAACTCCGGTGAAGAGGGCATCGGTGGTTGGGTCGTCTTCGCCGACGTCAATAACAATGGTGCACGTGACGCTAGCGAACCTCAAACCACTACCGATGCGTCAGGCAACTACAATCTTCGAGTCGCTCCTGGAACCTACAATGTTCGCATTGTTCGTCCAGCTCCATGGATTCCGTCCACCAGCACCGAACTTGTCAAGACAATAACCGTTTCTAGCTCGACTGCGACCGCCAATTTTGGTTCGGTGATCCCGTCGGACCAAGCAACCGGATTCAAATGGCTGGACGTCAATGCAGACGGTATCCGCGATGCAAGTGAGCCAGCTTTAGCCGGTGTTTATGTTTATCTGGATCTCGACGGTGACGATCGACCCGATATCGGTGAACCTGCCAGCATCACCAAAGCGGACGGTTCTTACTCGTTAACTCCTCCCGGCCCAGGTACCTATTCGATTCGAGAAGTGGTTGAAGCCGGATACGTTCAGACGTTCCCTGCCGCTGGCAAGCATACGGTCACTTACGATGGCGTCAACCCACTCCGCGGTTATGATTTCGGCAACAACGAATCTTCCGATTGGGGCGATGCACCTGCTCCTTACGCGACAACCCGCGCTCAAAATGGCGCTTCACATGGGACAACGCCAGGACTCAAACTGGGTGATGCTTTTGATTCCGATTCCGATGGTCGACCTTCTGCTAATGCAGACGGAGACGATACAACTGGAGTCGATGATGAAGATGGTGTTACCCTCCTCTCGCCGATCGTTCGAGGCGATGGGTCCAATATCATTCGAGTCAGTGTGACCAACACAACGGGTTCTCCAGCGTATATCCAGGGTTGGATCGATTTTAACGGTAACGGTTCCTGGACGGATGCAGGCGAGCAGATTGCAACCAACGTGTCGGTCGGATCAAGCGGTGCGACAAATATTACGTTCACCGCCCCAACCAACGCGGTCAGCCGGACCTTCGCCCGGTTCCGCCTTTCGCAAGATCAAAACCTCGCTCCGACCGGTCGCTCTAGGACAGGCGAAGTAGAAGATTACGTTTACTCGATCGTAGATGGTCCTCGCGTACTCCTTCAACCTGACACCTTTACGGTCGCACGAAACAGTCGCGACAACGTCTTGGATGTCTTGGCCAACGACTTCAGTTTGCCAGGCGATGAATGGACTATTACGAGCGTGAGCAGCGGTGCGCAAGGTGGTCGAGTCACCATCGATCAGGCAACTAGAACCGTCAAGTACACGCCAGCACTTAGCTTCACAGGACGAGACACGTTTACCTACACTGCAACAAGCGTTACGGGTCGCCGCGAAACAGCCACGGTAACCGTTAACGTCGCTTTGCAATTTGTGGATCCCGTTGCGGTGGACGACTCGTTTGACGTCCCAACAAACTCCATCGGATTCCCTTTAAGTGTGCTTGCCAATGACGTCGAGGGACGTGGCGGTGCCTTGATCGTGCAAAGCGTCGGCACTCCAGACAAGGGAGGTTCCGTCGTCATCGGTTCGGGAAGCCAGAGCATTCGCTATACGCCGCGTCGTGACTTTGGTGGAACAGAACAATTTAGCTACACCGCCGTCGATGGAACTGGCAAAGTTAGCACTGCAAACATTACGGTTCACACCGTCCAAGGCGACCGACTTGATGACGAAGTCGAGTTCAGCTTCGCCTTCCTCAACGCCGTTAATGAGCCTATCACGGAAGTACGCCAAGGCGACACCTTCAAGGTAGTCGTTTACGTCGACGATTTGCGACCAGAAAAGGCAGCTGCCGAGTCTCCACCTCGCAGCATAACGGACCCAGGTGTTTACTCAGCCTATTTGGACTTGCTCTATAGTTCCGGTTTGGTAACGCCGAATGCACCGATCGGCGGAACCCAGGATTTTGCTGCGAACTTTATCGCTCCCTATCAAACGGGTCGGGGTGGAACAGCAGCAACTCCGGGTATTATTGACGAACTGGGTGCGTTCATTGGTCAAGTCACTTCGTTCAATCGTCCAGAGAAATTGCAACTCGTAATTTTGGACTTCACGGCTGCTTCGGCAGGTATAGCGGAGTTTGTGGGTGATCCGGCTGACAGGATACCTGGTTCGGAAGTCACTTTTTACAACGCTCCATCCTCTGCCCGCGTTCCAAACGAACAGATTCGTTTTGGACGTTCGACCATCGAAATCGTACCCAACGGTGTCAATTTCCCGTTCGCTGTCGATGACACTCGATTCAATGTTCCACAAGGCAATCCATTCAATGTGGATGTGCTAACGAATGATATTCAAGGAACACAACCACCCATTCGAATCACTTCGATTACTCAGCCTGGAAGTGGCCAAACGCAACGCAACGACAACAATACGCCGAGCAATTTCGCGGATGATACGATAACCTACATTCCAAACTCCAACTTTGTTGGCTTGGATCAGTTCAAGTATACGATTACCGATGAAAGAGGATTCACTTCAACGGCAACCGTTACGTTGCACGTTGGTGTTTCCACGGCTGACGACGTCATAAGGTTGCGATTGAGTGCCACCGACTTGGCTGGAACCCCAATCGATCAAATCACCGTTGGACAACAGTTCCAATTGCGAGGGTATGTCGAAGACTTGCGAACGACTGCCAATAGATTTGGTGTGTTCGCAGCATTCCAAGACGTTTTGTACAACAAAGGCCTTGTGTCGGTTAACACGAGTACTAGCAGTAGCGACCCCGGTTTCCAAGTTGTTTACGATCCAGCTTACAGCAACGGAAAGTCTGGTGATATTCGCATACCAGGCTTGATCAACGAAATTGGATCGGTGCAATCGTCGAGCAACCCAACGGGACTCGGAGAGAAACTGCAATTCACAATTACACTTACGGCGCGTAACGTCGGGACCGCAAACTTCATCGGCGATCCAGCGGATATCAAACCGTTCCACGACAGTTTTGTCTTCGATCCAACCACACCGTTGACCCCAGCCCAGATTCGTTACGTCTCGGACTCGATCTTGATCGTTTCGACTTCGGGTGGCAGTAGTTCAAGTGGCGGCGAGGGAAATACCAACCAGACCAATGCGTTCGACGTCAACAACGACGGATTCGTATCGCCAATCGACGTACTCATTTTGGTCAACTCGTTGAACACCGGTGGCAGCGGACTGCTAACCCGTGGGGCTAGTGCTGGAAACGGCGAAGGCGGGGCCGGCAAGTATTTTATGGACGTCAACGGCGACAATTATTTGTCACCACTCGATGCTCTGATGGTCATCAACGAACTGAACAGTCGACAAACTGGCGGTAACCGCGGTAATGGTGAAGGTGAATCAGCACCACTTGCGTCGACAGTAGCTTCTACCTTCAAAACCGAACTGGTAGAAGTTCCATTTGCAACGAAACGGTCGAATTCAAGCCAAATGTTCGTCTATGGCCCAATGCCTTCTACGGACGACGTGGAAAAGGCATTCAGTTTGGATGAGTACATGGCACAGCAAAGTGGCGGCGAGGAAGAGTTCGATTACCTCGATGGTCTCGCCAGCGACATCTTCCACAATAACCGCGGCTAACCGTAGCGCAGGCTGCTAGCCTGTAAAAAACCATAGTTTCGCAACAGGCTAGAAGTAGCCTGTTGCTTCGTTTTAAGACTTCGCGACGCAGCCGACATAAGTAGCAGGCACGCTCCGTCGTGCCGTCCGCTCGACAGCATTTACTGCGATTCTAGGTGGACGGCACATTGAATGTGCCTACTTCTCTCCTCCGGTCTCCATGCTCCGCTACACCCCTCCCTGACAGGACGTCGCACATCACGTTAGAATTTCCCGAATTCGCAAGATGGTTTTCTTCATGGCGGTAATTCTTCGGGGGTAGACATGGCAGATTCTGGGGTAGTGATCGCAGTGGACTTGGGAGCCTCGAGTGGACGCGTGATCGCTGCCGAGCTGAAATCGGATCGCATTCATCTGACCGATGTCCATCGATTTGAGAATGCTCCAGTCCACATGGGAACTAGATTGCACTGGAGTCTTCACGGCCTCTGGCAGCAAATTGAGCATGGGCTCTCACTGTCTGCAAAGGAATATGGCGATCGGATTGCCAGCGTCGGTGTCGACACATGGGGAGTGGACTTTGTGCTGTTGGACCGAAACAAGGATCTCGTTGGGCCAGGGTTCTGCTATCGAGATGCCAGGACCAATGGGATGATGCAACGGGTGTTCGAATCCATATCTCAAGCGGATATTTTCGAGCAAACCGGCGTTCAATTCATGGAGATAAACACTCTCTACCAACTTTATTCGATGCGGGTAGAGAAATCTCCGCTGCTCGATATTGCGGAGCACTTCTTGATGATCCCTGATTTCGTCAATTGGTTGCTCACGGGTGAAATGGTTAATGAATACACCAATGCGAGCACGACACAAATTCTGCATGCAACGAATCGTGAATGGTCTTCGAAAATTCTGGACGCGTTGAACATTCCAAAGCATATCTTCAAAACACCGGTTCAGCCTGGCACGCAACTGGCGGCTTTGCGATCCAGTGTCCGCGGCAGAACGGGCTTGAGCGAACGTGTTCAAGTGATCGCACCGGCCACGCATGACACAGGCTCCGCCGTTATCGCCGTGCCAGCTGAAGATTTTGCGAGTTCGAAACCAAATTGGTGTTATATCAGCAGTGGCACTTGGTCATTGATGGGCGTTGAGTTATCGCAACCCATTTTGACGGAGGCTTGCAGGCAGTTGAATTTTACGAACGAGGGGGGAGCTAATGGAAGCGTACGATTGCTTAAAAATCTGGCTGGACTCTGGCCGTTTCAACAATGTCGGGCTTCATGGCTACGTATGGGTACGAACTACGAATGGAGTAAACTGGCGGCCATGGCAGCTAGGGCAAAGCCGTTGCAGAGTTTAATTGACCTTGAGCATCCCAGATTCGTGGCTCCAGACAATATGTTGGAGGCGATACAGGATTTCCTAAAGCATACTCATCAGGCTCCGCCAGTCGACGACGGAGCGATCGCGCGAGCAACGTTGGAGAGCTTGGCCCTTCGCTACCGATTCTGCCTGGGTTGGCTTGAGCAATTGCTCGGCTATCGACTTGAGACGATTCACATTGTGGGGGGAGGAGTCCAAAACGCACTTCTGTGCCAAATGACAGCCGACGCGTGTCAGCGTCCAGTCGTTGCCGGACCAGTCGAGGCAACAGCCCTCGGCAATATCATTTCACAAATGGTCTCGCTAGGAAGATTTTCATCGATTGCTGAGGGGCGACGTTGGATGCGATCGATGAGCGATATCGTCCAATATGAACCCAAGTACAGCGGCGACTGGGACAAAGCGGCAGAGCGATTGAAATCCTATATCAACATGGCTGAAAACTGGTAAAGTGAACGGCATCTTGTCGGTGTCTTCACACAATAGATTCTAGGTTCGGGAGGGTGAGGCCACCCCTGTAAACATCATCACATCGACTTTACCCAACCAATTCATTACTCGGGAGGGTGAGGCTCCTGCCGAACCA
>JANMLD010000392.1:0-5743 GCA_031372345.1 Pirellula sp. | reverse complement strand
AGCACTATGAATTCCCATCAGGAACAGGACCGCTAACAATCCCCGATAGCCAGTTGCCCCGTACATCAAAAACCCAATCAACCCCAATCCCATAATGCCAATCTCGGCTGCTTTCGCCAAAACGATAACGCGGCTCTTGCTGTATTTATCTGACAAATGGCCCGCGATTCCAGAGAACAAGACAAACGGCAAAGCAAAGACAATTGTCGCAACTTGTTGCTGGTCTAATGCTCCAGGTACAACGGGAATGGCCAGTAGGAGCATCAGCTGCTTATAAAAATTATCGTTGAACGCACCCAAGAACTGGGTAGCTGTGATTCCGAAAAACGATCGGTCACGAGGTGCGAGCGACATGATGGTCCTCAATCTATGAGAAAATTAAAGAAACGAAAGAAACCCAATGCGAAAAATGACTAACGCATGATGTGGTTGGCAGCTAAATTCAATTGCTTAGACGTTCGATTCCTAATCTCCTTCACGACATCCAGCTTTTTCTCAACGAAATTAGCGGTTGCATCCAAAAACGTCGAGGAACTCAATGTCCACAAAAGGAAGCAAAATGCAGCCAGAGAAGTGATAGTGCGAAAGAGTGTTGGTGGTTTTTGGGTCGTCATGCTTCAGTTCCTATAGGTTTTTTTACTCGGATGTACCTATATTTATTACCGGAATCTAGTTCATCGCTCCCTCAGGCTTTGCTCGGTAAATTCTGAATTGTTTCGATTTTCGACGACGCAACCGCGATTCTGAAGTTAGAACAAGTTTCCGCGTCTGGACTCTACGTAATCGTTCAGCATGCGAAAGCGACGCACATGGTGCAGGCTGCAAATACCCATGCATGCGAGCAAAACCAGAAACACACCATTTCGAAAATAGGACGACTTGTCGGACTCCAAGACCAATAGCCCAACAAAGGAAAGCATCGATGCAATGGTAACCAAAATGACCAGGCGAGATTGAAAGAACATCCCGCCACTAACAACGATCATGGGATATCCAATCAAGAGAGCACCCGGCGGATTCTCAACGTTGGATAGCATCGCAATCACCGCAGTCAAAAACACCGCATCCGCACACAACCAAAATGTTGCAGCAATCGATTCCCATTTCTTGATTCCCGACAAGAATCCACAAAGGACACTCATGGCAATCCATGCGAGCATAAGGAAAGTCGCCTGAAGGTGTTCCTTCAATTCTAAACCGTTTCCCATCGCAAACTGCACTTGGCCGAGAATTAGCACGAGTCCGAGCGCTCCAAGATGGATCGAAATAACCGGCGATCGACGGCCAACACGACGCAGGCGTTCGATGATCGTTGGTGCTTGGGCCTGCGTTGGAAGCCCGTTTAGGAACCGATCCAGATCCTCGGCTACCTCCATAGGAGTTGCATATCGATTTTCGGCCTTCTTTTCTAAACAACGCATGCAGATCAATTCAAGAGAACGCGGAACGGTCGGCTTGAGAATGCGAGGGGGAACAGGATCGCGTTCGAGGACTTGCACGAGAGCGTCGAGGATGTTTGCCGGAACAAACGGAGCTTGACCGGTAAGACAAAAGTACAGCAATCCGCCAAGGCCGTAGATATCGGCAGAGGGCCCAACTTGTCGATATTCACCGGCCGCTTGTTCTGGAGCCATGTATCCAGGCGTTCCCAGAATCTGGCCGGTATGCGTTAAATCCGAGCTACTGGTCGTCGACTTGGCTAAACCAAAGTCCGCGATGTATGGTTTCCCCTGTATATCGATCAATATATTACTTGGCTTCAAATCTCGATGGACGATTCCAAGATCATGGGCATACGCGATCGCTTGGGCTACGGGGATGAGTGTTTCAGCGATTTTGGTAAAGCTTAGCGGCCGGTTTTCCATAAGGCGCGTAAGGTCTGTGCCGGTAATCAGTTCCATCGAGAAGTAGTCGAGCCCATCTAACTGTCCAACATCGTAGACACGAGTGATATTGGGATGTTTCAATTGTGCTGCGTTGCGTGCCTCGTCCCGAAACCGGGCTGTCAAATCGCTGCTTCGAGCGTCCTCAACGCCAAACCATTGATCGTTGCGAATCAATTTAAGAGCCACTTCTCGAATCGGGGCATCGCCAACGTACAGAACCGCGCGATAGACAACACCCATCCCACCTTGGCCAAGTACCTCGAGTAGCTCATAGTTGCCGAGCCGTTTGGGAAGATCATTTGCAGTTCGCTTCGGCGATTGAGTCTTGTTTGGATCAGAAGTGATTGTCTCAGCTTCCGTAAATATTGAACGGACGCACTCTTCCTCGTTCGGAAATCTCGCCAAGTACTCTGGAAAGGAAATGGACTTCCCTAACGCTTGTCGGTACTCGATGTCCAATTTCAAGAGCTCGAACAGTAATTGTCTTCTATCCGTGACCTGTCCTTTTATCAAAAAATCTTCGATCAGTGGCTCAGAACCGCGCTGAAATTCAGACTCAAATGCATCGCAAATAGGGCTAATACGACTCAGGAGCATGAAGTCCGACTCGCAATTTGGAATCATGTCATCTTGTTGCATCGCTTTTTCCCATTTCCTTTAGTGGTTCATTGGCCCGATATAAACCAATCGAAATCATGAGAAGCCCCATCATTTGAATCAAGTGAAATATACCATGACTGTCAAAGGTCCAAAGGAATTGGGAGCGCCAAGAGGTTTTGGTAACCCTCGCAATAGCCAAGGGATATGGATGGAGTGTGTCGTTATCCTTGGATACCGAAATGTGTTTGCGTTCCCCCTCAAATTTCGAGTCTTTGTGGTGAAGTGGAACTTCGAGTTTCGGAATTCACAGCCGGAGACTGGGAGCAAGTTGGCTTAGAGTCACAAGTCGAGATTGTCTAAACTCCAGCGGCAATCATGGAAAAGTGCTAAAATTGCGTTCGGACATCATTTTTTCCTGAGAGATGCACCGATGAACCAACCCTCCGCCAGCCATTCCATTACGAAGCGGCTGGACCAAATCAAGCAATCTGACGAAGCAGCGATCGCGGTTCTGTGGAATCACTATTATCCTGCCCTAGCCAGCTTCGCCGAAAAAAGACTAGCCGCACTTGGCGTTCAGCAACGGGTGTTCAATGGCGACGACGTCGCAGCGAGTGCTCTGGCCAGTTTTTTCAAAGCGGTTCAGCGGGATCGATTCCCTGATTTGAACTCTGAGGAGAGCCTTTTTCGACTGCTGAAACGAATAACTATTCGCAAGGTGATCGATCGCAAAAGGCACAGCCAAACTTTAAAGGCTGGTGGTGGCGAACTTCGAGGCGAATCTGCATTTGGTTCCAATTCCATGTCCGCATTTGGAATCGAGGGAGTTCAGGGCGAAACGCCATCGCCTGAATGGATCGCGATGATGGAAGAAGAATGCAAAGGTCTTTTTACGATGCTCGGAGACGAGGAATTACAAACGATCGCTTGCCTTCGACTGGAGGGGTATAGCAACGCCGAGATTGCTTCCCAACGAGGCTACTCGATCGCAACTGTAGAACGGCGACTCAAGCTTATCCGCGCTCGATGGTCGAGTGAATAGATTGAAACAAGAATTGAGTTGGCGAGAGTCCGCAGCGGGACGACGCTCGATTCGACGCTGAATTTGCGGACGTTGGAGTTCGACGAGTGGCAGGCCAAGGCACGGTCGGCGGAGTATGCGAAGGTGAACGAGAAGCTCGCGGCTCGCAAGGTGGTCGTCTCGTGCCGGGTTATTCTGATGGAGTGTGCAGGTCGCACGATATTAAGTGAGCCGTGAATGGGCGCAGAAGCTAGTGGAATCGCTGCCGTCAGGCTAAGACGAAAGGAGACACGCCGGCGATCACGGTCGCAGCACGGGAGTTCGGTGCGCCGGAGAGTGACCATCCCAACGACGAACTGCAAGCCGTGCGCAAGATCTTATCTCCGTTTGATCGTGTCGCCTTCGACGCGGTCCATGCACCGGCCCACTACGGTGACCTGCCGAGATTGCGCAACTTCTCTCGTTACTCTGCGGTGCTCGCTCCGTGCCTACGCCCAATGGCTTCGCTAACTGGTTCACCTCAAGCTACTTGACCGACTGACTCAGAGCCACGCGGAAGCCGAGGCTGTTCACACGGTGCGACGGGGCGACCGCGTAGCGAGACGCCGACCGGCAAAGCGCCGCAACGTTTATCCAACCGCCGCCACGGTACACGCGGAGCAAGCCCCCATTAGGACCTAGTGGATCGGTCGACGCATCTGGTGGATAATCAGCATACCAATCCTGACACCACTCCCAGACATTACCGTGCATGTCATACAAGCCCCATCGGTTTGGCTTTTCCAATCCCACTGGATGTGTCTTACCTTCTCGACCTTCAACAAACCAGGCATACTCCCCAAGCGATTCCGCAGACTCTCCAAAACTATAGGACGTGGTGCTACCAGCGCGGCATGCGTACTCCCATTCCGCTTCTGTCGGTAATCGATACGACCGTCCAGCCGCTTTCTCTTTCGGCATCTCCGACAGCTTCTTGCAAAAAGATACCGCGTCGTCCCAGCTGACCATTTCCACAGGGTTCTTCGCTCCCTTGAAGCTGCTCGGGTTGGCTCCCATCACTTTTTCATACTCACCCTGAGTTACCTCGTATGCACCAAGATAATAGGACTTGCTAAGCGTTACCTCGTGGGACGTCTCGTTGCGAAACCTTCCAACCTCTTCAACCGGCGATCCCATAGTGAACGAGCCAGGATGAACCAGAACCAGTTTCATCCCGATGCTGTTGGTAATCTCCTTCGGTTGCTGACCAAAGGCGGGTGATACCACCAAAAGAACGATACTCAAAACTAACGCTCGCATGTCATTTTCTCCCGATAAACTTAAATCGAACGTAGGAAGTGTATCAGATTGAAAACGGTGCCGCTCGGAGCCTGCACAATGCGAATCTAGGCAGCTAGGCACAACCTTGTGGAAATCGCAGGAGCCTGTCGGAAGGAATCGAAGTATCCAAATTGAATGGCCAGGATCCCGTCTCAGTCCAACTTGTGGAAATCGTCGCTGCTAGGTTGCTTCTAGGCCGATCCTGCAGGAGTACGCCGCTTCCACAGTTGATGAGCCATCGTGTGCCCAACGCGGAGACGGTTGCTGCAAATGCAAGCCGGTTATGCCCCCTCACCGCGACAGCTTGGCTGCTTTGAACCCAACTCGCACCGGTTTGACACGCCGGAGCGGCCAATGTGTTATCGTTTTGGCGCTTCGTTCAGAACACGAATGCATTTAGCTGGTACGAATCGATGCCCGAACTCGCGTCGCTCACACAAACGTGCGCGCCACCGACGCAGATTGCGGCGATCTTCCAATGCAGGACGCATTGTCGCTCCTTGCGTGCAGGAAAGAAACTTCGTTATTTCATCTACGGGAGTCGCATTTCGGTAACATTTCAGCTGAGGCAACCACCTTCGTTCGGTAGCGCTTTAGTTGAGTCAATGCGCTTTGTCACGGAGTAAAAAGGGCAGCGGAACGACTAATTGCTTGCCAATCGTACACTGGCATAACTCGCTTATTGTGATCCGCACACGAAATTAATTGGCCGAAGTGGGAGCCCATTTGGAGCTCGGAATGTAGGCCAAAATAAAACTGGTGCGGCGTTTTTTTCCCTGAACTTGAATAACCTACTTTTAGCCGAAATTGTTTTCGGTTTCAACTTCGAGCCAATTGCAGACGAATTTAACTCGCTGACTCAAGTGCTCTCATGGAGCGCATGAAGACTTACCGGAGACTTTCGCTGCAGTTGGTT
>JANMLD010000403.1:0-2658 GCA_031372345.1 Pirellula sp. | reverse complement strand
GGGAAGGATCGGGTCTGCACGGCATCTCGCGGGAAGACAGGGTGTCTTTTGCGGAGAAGAGATCGGGAGTTACCCGGTGGGTGCTAGCTCTCACAGTACGGAAGCGTGGATCCGCGCGGAGAAATCAAATGGCCGAGCGTTAGCGTGGGGGAACGAACACGGGCAAGGAAAAGTAGTGATGCATTTCATGAGCCCGCCGCATGTCAAAATGGAGTGCTACTTTTCCGGTGCAGACGTCGCAAGCATTGGACGACTGCCGATGAACGATTGGATTCATATTATGCACACATATGAGCGAGGGGACTCGCGGATCTATGTGAATGGCGAACTGAACAACGTTTCAAAGACACCCAACGCGCCACTGGCGATCAAAACGCCGGCGAGGTTCTACATCGGCGGTTGGTACAACAACTATGATTTCGTTGGCGACGTTGACGAAGTCCGGATTTCTAAAATAGCGAGATCCGCGGATTGGGTTAGGCTGCAACACGAAAACCAAAAGGGGATGCAAACACTGACAGGACTGGTGGTCCAACCAGGCAACTCATTTGAAGTCTCGCCCGCCAAGGCAACGGTGGTCGAAGGAAAAAACGTAACGTTCGCCGTGCAAGCTGAGGGCGCGCAGAAGCTGTATTGGATTTTGAAGAAAGACGGAAAGGAGCGAGTTGTTTCAGTGGATCGGTTCTCCTTCACATTCGATGCCGGACGTGTCACTGGCGACACGTCGGTAATGCTGCAATGCAAAGCCATTTATGCCGATGGCGTCAAGACCCAAGACATCGCGATCTCGGTGAAGGAAGAGATCCCAGAACCAACCTTCACGCTCGCCGCACCTAAGACGTGGGACGGACGTGCGATGATCGAAGTTGTCCCGCAAGTTACGAATCTGGCTGCGATGCAGTCGAAGGGGGCTGGTGAACTGACGACCGAGTGGAGTGCGGGCTCGTTGGCAGTCGTCAAGGAAATAGCAGCAGAAAAACTAGTGCTGAAGCGATCGCAGAACAGTGGGAAACTAAAGGTGACGGCAACCCTCAGCAATGGCGGTGCGCCCGTTTCCCAGTCGGTGGAGATCGCTGTCACGGAGACGGGGAGCGACCCGTGGTTGGTAAGAGTCCCAGCCAAGGACGAGAAACCAGAGGAAGGCCAGTTCTATGCTCGCGATGACAAGAACGAAGGAACGCTCCATTACAACGGTACTCTGGACGAGGCTGCGGAATCCGTTTTTCTCAAACTCTACGCTGGTGACAATCTCGTTCAAACGGTTACTGCCAAACTTGGTGCTGACAAGTCCTACGCGTTGTCGATGAAGCTTAAGCCGGGCCTCATCAAGTACAAAGTTGAATTTGGTACAGGCAAAGACAAGGTGCTCGATAGGCTAGGCAATCTCGTCTGCGGTGATGCGTACATCATCGACGGCCAGTCCAACGCGCTTGCCACCGACACTGGTGAAAAGTCCCCACCGGAAACTAACGAGTGGATACGCAGTTACGCAGTCCCATCGCAGAACCCGAAAGACAACGAGGGTAATCTCTGGGTTCTTCCTGTATGGAAATCGCGAAATGGAGAAAGAGCCGAACTCGGCTGGTGGGGTATGGAGCTCGCGAAACGGCTAGTCGATAGTCAGAAGATGCCTATTTTTATGATTAACGCCGCGGTCGGGGGAACTCGCATCGACGTGCACCAACGGAACCCGGCCAACCCCACCGATCTAACGAGCATTTATGGCAAAATGCTGTGGCGCGTGCAGCGAGCCAAGCTAACACATGGCATCCGAGGCATTTTGTGGCATCAAGGAGAAAACGACCAAGGTGCCGATGGTCCGACGGGCGGGTATGGCTGGGAAACGTATCACCATTTCTTCATTGAGATGGCTGCGGGTTGGAAGCAGGACTTCCCCAACGTAAAGAACTATTACGTTTTTCAGATTTGGCCGAATTCATGCAGCATGGGTGGGCGTAATGGCTCCGGCGACATGCTACGCGAAAAGCAACGCACCTTGCCGCAATTGTTTTCTAACATGAGCATCCTGTCGACACTTGGCGTACAGCCGCCAGGTGGATGTCATTTCCCACTGATTGGCTGGGCCGAATTTGCACGCTTGGTACAGCCTTTGATTGAACGTGATCATTATGGCAAAATTCCAGCGGGCCCGATCTCAGCGCCGAATCTTCGCAGCGCTACTTTCAATGCAACGCGAGACAGCATCATGTTGGAATTCGATCAGCCGGTCGTATGGAACGATAAGCTTGTGGGGCAGTTTTATCTTGACGGCGAGAAAGGAAAAGTCGCCGCGGGGAGTGTCACTGGATCCTCGCTCACGCTCAAGCTCAAGGTGCCTTCGACAGCCAAAAAGATCACTTACCTGAAAGAGATCGACTGGAATCAGGACACCTTGCTCAACGGCGTCAACGGCATCGCCGCGCTCACGTTTTGCGACGTCCCGATTGAAGCGTTGGCAAGTGTTGCAAGCGAATGATGCTTAATACTGATTTGCCCGGTTCCAGAATCGAACGTGACAAGCTTGTGGATCGACAGGAAGATTTTTTTGACAGGAAGATAAAACAGAGGATGCGGCTGAGAATTTTCCTGTTGTTTAATTTTCCTGTCGTATCGAGCGACAAGTTGGTAGGTGTACCACCCTTTGGTTTTAGGTTCTCG
>JANMLD010000329.1:0-12829 GCA_031372345.1 Pirellula sp. | reverse complement strand
CTTCACATGCCCAAATGCGACCTTTATGGTCAATATCGATGTTGGTCAAACTCTTGAGCATCGGTTCGGAAGCTGCGAGCGAAGCTTCAAGGCCCTTGGCAACGACCAACCCTGCGACGGCTTTATCGCTGCTGCGATCGTCCCCGGTTGTGTTGTTCCCAGCACCATTGCCCCAATTGTTTAGTCCTTCCGGGACGCTTTCGGCGGCGATATGAAATCGGACCGAAGTCGTTTCAGGGGAGCGTGCAACACCACCGTTGTCGAGAGCACAACCTACTTGAATCCGTTCGAAACCTTCTGGAATATTGAACCCGATAACGCTATTGGCGTGAGTTCCAATTCCCTTGACCTGCTTGTCGCGAACTTGCAGCGGACCACCTTCGACATTGGCGTTCTTGGCCACTTTGCCGTAGTCGGTGGAAGCCTCGAACCATTCCAAATCCAGAAGCGACTTTTCGCCTTTCTTGCCGACCAATTTTGGCTCAACCCAATCGGCCCAATCGAATCCGAAGCCATCCGCGCCGGACGTTACCACGAGGTAGAGTTTTTTGACGCCACTCACATCGATATCGACATCGATTTGGTGACGCGATGTCTGGTTGTTGACGGTCTGTGAGGAGAAAAGCAGTTTGCCCTTGCTCGGCGTTTTGGGTTCGATTGGAGACGGCGTCGTATTGCTTGAAATGAGCTGAAAGGACTTGGTGATTTCGTCCAATTTTAGATCTTTCGGAACAGGTTCGTCCTGGTCGGCTTTGAGTTGTTCGGCCGATTTGGGTTCGACGTTGGCGCCTGCCTCTGGGACTGGCAAATGGGCGGACCAAAGGATGGCGTTGGCGACGAGTTTCGTAGGTTCTGTTCGGCCCCAGTTCCAATGGAAATGGCCACCGGTAAAGCCGAAGGATCGTCCGCCATTAGGGCGTTCGGTCGCCCAAGCTACGTGCTGCAGATCACCGCGGGCAACTTCTTTGCGAACGGTGGGGTTGCCGCTATGAGGACCATCCGGTCGATCCATAGTGCTGGCTGGCGGAACGGCCGAAAGGATCGGTGTCACCCCTTTCATGCCTTCCGGAAAGCGCATATGAAAATACCATTCATCGCGAGTCTGGAACGGTTTGACGCCCGAGGTGATCGGATGCTTGGGCAAGTTGTCGAATTTCCCATCCCAATGTGGATTGACCGACCAATTGGCTTCGAAGTATCCGCCGAGCCATGTCAAGAACTCTGGACCACCGCGATCGGCTGGGACCTCGACGGCATAGTGTAAGCACACAAAACCAGCACCACGATCCATTTGTTTCTTGAGTCGATCGAGATGAGGCAGAGCCGGATGACCTCCGCCGCCGTCCGAATAGATCACGATCGCGTCAGCGCTATCCAGCACCGATTCGTCTTCAGGCCATCCGTTTCGAATCACTTCGCATTTCGCGTTCGGATCCGTTTTTTGAATCACATCGGCCAAGAGACGACTGCCGGCAAAGTGCTCGTGGGCGCCGTAATTGTGGCTGGGCTTGCCCGCGATGAACACGATCCTTTTGGGCGCGGTTGTTACGGTGGCGTTTGTTTCAGCGGAGTTCGCTGTGCCGGATGTACCGACCGCAGTGAAAAAGACGAAGGCAGTTGCGAGCAAGTGTTGAACGCGAAACGCCATGGAGAAGCTCCATTCGTAGGAGGAAGGTGGGTAGAGGAAGGAACCGAATCGGGTTTTCCGTTTTTTTTGTTACCGGATGCAATTGTAACCTGCAATCCAACGCATCGCATCCCGTTCGAAAATTTGGAGTGCTGGGATTCATCCCAGCTTTTAGACGGCACTGAAAAACGATGGAATCCGATAGTTAGACGAGCGGCAGCATTGATCATACCGGGAGGGAGAGGCTCCTGCCGAACCAACGCCAAGCTCGGCAGGAGCCTCGCTCTCCCATTGAAATCCTTGGCAGGTGGTTTTTGCTCTGCACGTAAGCGGTGTTACCGCACGAGTCGCAAACCAACAAAAATTCCCGATCGGGACAATTTTCTTGACTTGCCAAGAAACAGGGTCTAGATTTGCCGATCGGGAAAACAATGGCAGGTGCGACTGAAGTCAGACCAGTATTTTGCCGCTCGGGAATAGTTGGGAGTCAACGTATGACCAAAGTCGCGAGTCCCAAAGATATCGGCCAGTTGATTCGGCACCGGCGCAAAGAAGCGGGGCTGACGTTGAAATACGCGGCTGGCATGGCGGGGGTGGGGGTTCGGTTTCTCTCGGAACTGGAACGGGGCAAAACGACTCTCCAAATTGGGCTCGTTATCGAAGTGCTTCAATTGTTTGGGTTGGAACTGCATGTGCTCCTTCCCTCGCCGACACGCCGTTCGCTTTGGCCAGCCAAAGTGCGAAGATGGCACTTATTGCGAATCCGACGGCATGCCAATGCCCCCGAGTTTACTCGGGGGATACTTACCATAACTCTAGGGAGGGCGACGCTCTAGGGAGGGCGACGCTCCTGCCGTTCTCTCCGTACAGCAGTAGGCTTTTCCCTTGCAATTCAATTGCAAAGGGCTCGTCATGATTGGGAAACGCACGAAAGTTGCTAATCTCAATTCGCTTGATCTTCACGCCTGCGCGCCCCAACTTTCCCAGCGCGAAAGCCAAACATCAAATCGAGGGCACTTGGCTCGCGCGGTTTCCAGGCCAGCGTGTGCCAAGACCCAGTATGCATTGGAGGCTTTCAAGTCTTCATACCCAGCCACGGCAGTCGCAAGTCGAGCCGCGGGATGGGTCGTGGCGCCATGGTTAATGTCCTCAGGACTTGCGAATCCCGCAAAGTCAGCCCGCAATTGTTGCAGCCCGGGTTTATGGCGATGGAAGTCCCATTCCAGCGCGTCGAGGTCCGCCAGCAACAACGCCTCTAACTCATGACGTTGAAGGTATGCCACAAATCGCGGTTCTTTGAATACCGCTTCGATTGCTCGTTCTACGGTTTCGATATCCGCCGCACTCGTAACTGGAGCATTGAATCCACCGAGATTCAATACAGGATTGGGCATCGCGTAAGCATCCAGCAATGTGGTGAAACGCAGATTCGGATCTGGATCGACGAACTGTTGAGATAGATCGAATTATATCGCCTCCCAGTTTACAAATCCACCGCGTTGGCCAGCAGGGTCCAAAGATGTTGCGGCAAGCACGGGGCGTTCGACTTGAATGCCGTGGATGTACAGGTGCCCCTTCAGCAGTCTATTGACGATCATTTCCTCCGTCTGACCTTCGCAATAGATCTTGAGCCGTTTTTTCATGGACGACCTCCAATGAGGTTTTTGCTCCAAATTTGGCTAAGCGTATAGTGTTCCATCCAATTCTTGAGCGAATCCTTCGATTGCCGAATAAAACGGCTCTCGCCATTTTCACATTCCACCACAATGACATCGTCCGCAGAAAAGTGATCAACAAACGTCGAAGACTGGGTTGAGATCAAAACTTGGCTGATGAGTGAAACGTTTTTGATCAGCCCTGCAATCACTTGCTCTGCCGCGGGATGCAGACCGAGCTCGGGCTCGTCGAGGATAATCACGTCCGGTTGCCGGTCCATTGGCAACAATAGCAACGTCACCATCGCCATGATGCGAAGCGAACCATCTGAGAGCTGTCCTGGGCCGAAAACATAGTCACCGCGTCCAACCATCCGCCACCGAAGCAGTACCCCTTTTCGCCCCTCAGGTTCCAACTCGAAATCTTCAAACCATGGCAAGACAGCCTGCAGGGTCCGGACGATCGATGCATAGTCATTGGGCGATTGAGTGCGTAGATCCAAAAGCACAGCCGACAGGTTGCCACCATCACCGTAAAGATGACGTCCCTGGTCCAGTGGCGAGTAGTCTCGCAAATTGGCGGTCAGGCTCGTATCGTGGAATTGAAAGACCCGGCAACGCTTTAGAAAATTCTTGGTAAACCTAGCGGTAAGATCGTCCTCGGCCCACAATTCGGCAAGTCCACTGTTGTCACTGGGATGCGGCAAAAGTGAAACGACATGACCAGCGCGAGGACCGTCCTTGCGGTTGAATTGGACTTCTTCTTTCGTGAACGTCAGTCGGTCCCCGGCACTGTCGGCCAACGTGAAACGGTAAAGATTCGTGCCAGCGTCGGTGGCAAATGTCAGTTCTCCGCGAACCACTCCGGTTACCTTCGGACCAAAATGGAGGATGGCAGAAGCCGGTCCTCGTTCGCGCAGATACGGATCTTGGAATCCTCGCGTTAGGGAATAGTTCATCAACCGAAAAAAATCGATCAGATTCGATTTTCCCGCACCGTTGGGACCGATCAAGACGTTGAGCGAACACAACTGAATCGTTGCGTCCTTGATCGAGCGAAAACCGGTAATCTGTATTTTTGTGAGTTGTTTCATAGTTCTGCAATCAAATTCTATCCATCTGCCGACAGCGTTTTGGCTAGTACTGGAGCGCAATACTAGCATTACTTTTTCGAACTGCAACGCAAGCAAAGCGCGACAAGATATGACATCCTATAGGTTTTCTCAAGGAGCAACCTATGGATGCACAATCAATTCGGGATTTGGGCCCATCCCTAAATGAGTTCCTCTGCAAGTTTGCACATTGCTTCCCGGGAGTGGAGACGCGTGGGCTCAGCCTAGCCTATCTGCTAGGTCTTCTGTCGAGCACCCCCACATCCAGCAAGTGCGGCAGCAGTCGTCAACGGTATCACATTCTGTTCGACAATTCTTCCATGGCGAGGCGTACAAGCCGGCGCGGCTCCTTGGCATGGCTCCAATCACTCGGAAATGACAGAAGATGCAATCAAGACTTTACTCGCCAACTTGCCGAAGAGCGATTTGGTTTGGGGTGGAGACTGGAACCACTCGCTGATTGGCAAGGAATATGCAGGAAGCATGGGCGGACGCAATCATGTCCTTGAGGCCGTGAAGCGACTGGAACTAAACGTACCAACGACAGGTCTCTCGCATCGCGGCAACTACTGCCAAGCAATTGACCATATTGGTGTACCTTTGTCGTGGACGGTCGAATTCGCGAAGAGAATCGATGCTCAAGGGCTATCAGACCACGATGCATATGTGATCGATGCATCCGCAGCCTAATTTACTTTGCGACGATCAGCAGGGTGAGTGCATTATCGCCCGTCGCACGTAGCAACGTTGTTCGAGTTGATGTTACACTGATTCGGATTTCCCGTAATCCTCACGGCTCGTAACGCCCTCGATATATCCAAGTATCCATCAAAGTAAATCAAGATGACGAAGTTGAAAAAGCTCTTTCAAAAAGCCTGGACTGCAGTAACTAACCCCGGGCAGGATGAGAGAGTATCGGCAATCGTAGCTGCAATTGGAAACGGATTACAGACACAGCGAGTCGCGTTTGATCTCGAGAAGATTCTTGAACCGATTGAATGCACAAACATCGACGTTCAAGTTGCGACCAAGCAATACTACGACAAACTTCTTCAGCGGTACTGATCCGTTGGAATTCCGGACGCAGGAAAACTAAAGACGCTTGCGTTTGTAGGCAAAAAGTTAGACTTGAAGGATACCGATGTTAGTAAAGCGAACACGGAAGCTGCGGTCATTTATTTCGGGGCTCGACTTGGCGAATACCTTTCCGACGGTGTACTTAGCGACGATGAACTCTCTGTTCTCAAACAGGTTGCCGCGTTTCTCAGCCTATCGGTTCCAGATTTTGTTCAACAACATCTTTCGTCACAGGGGATTGGGTTACTTCGTGGATTGTTCGCCGACGAGATATCAAGCGGAGTCCTGGAAAAACCAACTTGGTACAACTTATTGGAGTCAGCGCAAAAGCTTGGGATAACCATTGAGCAATTTCAAAATGCAGCGACGCCCCTCGCTGTGACTTTTGCCGAGCATATTCTGGCCGATACGAAATCCGATGGGTTCCTTTCGGGGGAAGAGGAGGAATACCTCCACTGGTTAATGAAGACATTTCATTTTGCCCTGTCTTTTCAAGAATATCTCGCCAAGGAAATCGCCCTACTCCGTGAAAAGACACGAATTGCCAACGGTAATTTGGATACGGTTGCCATTCCGGCTGGTGTCAACCTGAATGCTGGAGAGTTGCTTTACTTTTTTCGCGTCTGCACTCTTCGAATCGTCAAGCAGCTAAAGTCAGGGCATCGGAATGATGACCACGAAGGGCGTTTGTTCTTGACGGACAATAGATTGATCTTCGACTCCGCAACTAAAACGATTCGAATACCTTATCGAGCGATTGTAGCGTGGAATGCGTCAAATGATCGAATTCGAGTTTCGGTTGCCAATAAGCCAGAACTCTCGTTCTATTTCCCTCCAAGCTCTGAGTCGTTGCTAGCCGAAAAGTTCTCGATGCTCATTCAATTGCATAGTCAGGTGCTACGAAAGAAAGTTGACGGAGCTGTAGATCGTCACATTCCTCGTAACATTCGTCAACGTGTCTGGCAACGTTATGGAGGCAAGTGTGCTGAATGTGCTGCGATGGACTACTTAGAATTCGACCACATCGTTCCTGTTTCTCGTGGAGGAAGTAACTCAGAGCAAAACGTTCAATTGCTCTGCCGACGCTGCAACTTGCAAAAGTCAGACAAGATCTAGCGCATTGAGAACCAAAGGAAATCCATAATTCGATCATTTGGGAAATGGCCAACTTTACGAACCAGCGCTATCCCATTTTTTGAAGATCGTTTTCAACCGATCAACGGTGTGTCGCCACTTGGGAGAGGCAGGTTGACAAACGGTGTTCAAGCGACGATCACAATTAATCATCGCACTAAATTCGATGCGGGCTTTCAAATAAGGCTGAGTGCCCGCGCAGTCGCAACTGGCAAATCAAATAGAACAGAGCGACTTGACTGGGTAGTAACTCATCCTGAGCAGTTTAACAGAGCGGTACACCGATATGTACCGAGAATTGACGTGCCTGAAACCGCAGATGCGGCTTTTGATACTCTGATGGAGTTATACAATCGTGGTCGAGATGCTGTAATTTCCAAAGCATTCGACCAATTCGTGGCTTGCATTGGCTCAAACGACTTGAGAGTTCTTTTTGTATTCATGGCAGAGATCAATCTTGCCTTGTGCCGCGAGCCTTTTGATGAACAGAGGGTTCGAGTTGGAATCGAAAAACTTAAGTATCATAATTCCAAAGGTGGTGATTCAGGCATCGCTTATTCTCTTGGCAATGCCTACTTGGCCGTTCGGGAAGTTGAGCAAGCTAAGTCGCAATTCCGAAGGTTGCTCATGGAAGGAGTCGAGATTGATGACCTGATGAGGGCACAAGTGCTGAAGAATCTCGGAAGCACATTCGAGGAAGATGGAGACCATGTTGAAGCGAGAAAGTGCTACAAACAGGCATTAGACTTAGAGCCGAATCTAATGGAGGCTCAATATGCGCTTGGCATGTCCTTCCAAAAAGACGGCGAACTCGAACAAGCGATTATTCACTTTGACCAAGTCCTTTGGTCGAGCGACAATCCATCAGCGTCTATCGGTGCGAGAGGTCATCGACTCAATGCCTATTTCGCTTTAGGCCAGATTGATCGGGCCTTCCAGGAAATTGCTTCCCTGCTTGAGCATTCGGATAAGCATGATTGGATTCTGCCTTGGTGCGGTCGCTTTGTTTATGATCATGCCCGACATTGTGGTGAGTCTGTTGCCGCAGCTCAAACTTTTTGGGAAACCTTCGTTCGAAAACGACCAAACGACATTTTCGCCCGTGAAGAGCGACTGAAACTTCTGGCATATTCAAAGATGCACTCTCAACCAGTGAAGCTCGAATTCAAACAGTATTCATCTCAGGTCGACACGCTCATTGCTGACGCGAAAGGCAAGATTGATGCGGGAAACCTCTTCGACCGTGTTGGCCATTGGGCACCTTGCCGTTTCGTGTTTCGCTTCGAATCTCTTCAAAAGTTGGTTTTTGTCTGGGGTGTCTTGACATGAAAATCGTAGATTCGTCTCTCAACGTTCCTGATAGCGCATCTTCAGAAACTGGGACGCTTTGGTGAAGCTTGCACATTTTGCTGCTGAGATGTCGAGCTTGATGCCTCGATTCTTTTCCTCGCCGACGATTCCATCGCGGTTGAGCGTCAAGATGTACTGGAAATCGTTTCCGTTCTCCATCTGCTCATGGACAAAATTGAGGCACTGCGTAAGTGTGTCTTGATCGACCTCAAGAATATTGTCGTGTACCAAGAAGCCGGGATGGTTCTCTCTGCAAATCGGGTCAAACATCAATGCAAAATCGTAGATGAATACACGGTCGCGATCGATGCTGTTGCTGCCATCATCTTGAATCCGGAGATCAAAGGTCAGCGGACGCTTGGAAGTTAACTTGCTGCTTAGCTCGAAACGGAATGATGCCCGGCTGCTCTGCATTATTCGTTCGTGGATGGCTACCACAGTGTCGTTGAACGATTGCTGAACTTCGTTGTTGGCCTCGAGCACAACAGTCATTGCATGCAAGTCATTGCTTCGCTCGTTCTTTGTATTCTCTACTTCCTTTAACTTATCTAAATACAACTGGTATTGGGAATTCAACCGGTGATACTCGTCGCTACGCCGAGTTGCAACTTCCAGCCCTGTCGTCAGTTCAGACAAGACACCTTGTCGATCAGTTTGACGCGTCAGATCGGCATGCTTATCGGATAACGTTTTGATCTCAGCGCTGACGACTCGCCGACGGGTTTCGAGCTCCAACATTTCCTCTTGTCGCAACGCCTGTTGGAATCGTTCGATTTCAGCCTTGAATTGTTTGGCTTGATCGAGTGATTTTTCGACCAACTCTCCCAGACCCGATTTCACTCGTTCGAATACAATTTTAAGGTCGGTCGCGTCGATCCGCTCAGGAAGCGGTATCGATCTAATTTGGTCGATCTGAAAGCTCAATGATTTTCGTTCCGCTCGCAGACGCTGCAACTCGCTCTCGATCTGACTCAGATCCGCCTCGACTTCTTCGAACGCCGGGTCCGCTCGGAGTGTACTCAAGGCTTCTTCGATTTTCTTGGTCGCCTGTCGTTCTTCGTTCAATTGTGTAGGAACGTCTTGGATCTTGATTGCGTTGCCGTTGGTTACTGCGAGTTTCAGTTCGGTGAGCAACTTGCTTTGTCGATCGAGGCGGTCGATCGTGTCCATGAGACGTTGAAAGGTGTTTAACTCAATACCTAACAGATAGAGATGCGGCGCGATGTCATCAGGGGACCGACGGGCAGTGTCGTTCGGGTTGATGTAGCTCTTAAAGCCGGATCTCTCATCACGCATCAGCAGCGACATCAATCTGCGAAACGATAGCTGACCGGAATTGACATGGCTTTCAAAAAGCAATGAACCCAAATAGTCTGTCGCATCGTCCAGCTTTTCGAAGACGATTTCACTGCCATCGTTTTTGACAATTGTTGGCTGGTTCGGATTTGCGATTGGACGCCGAATCTGAAGTCTTTCCTTCCCAACGGTTAGGTCGAGAATGACAACCAAGTTTCTCGGCAAATCGTCTTCAGGGATTTTGCTGACTCGAGTGTCGGTAAAAACACGGCACAAAGCGAAATGAAGGAACTCGATGCAAACGCTTTTGCCAACGCCATTCACTTTTCTCCCCTGAGGGTCCTTCTCCGTGCGCTCGCCGAGTATGAGATTGACGCCGGAATGGAAATCTATCGGGTCGAAGCACTCTGGCTCACTCGACAATCGATGAATGCGGAACAAAGTCGACCTCACACTCTGTAAATGTAAGGGGCGCTAAATTCGATGGCACCGATGGAGTGCAAAAAGATCAACGCAAACATGATTGGGCGATACTGAGTGATCTTCTGCTTTTTCAGGTGGCTCATGATGGTGGTCAGCGAAACTCGACGCTCCGTTGCGGAATCCAGCTCCTTTAAAACCAAATAGCCAATATAGACCATTGAAGTGGTCAGCATTTCATCTTTGGATACGAGCGACATATTTTAGCTGACCGGGTTTGGAAATACGTTACAACGGACAAACTCATCCGCCAGCAAAAAGCGAACAGCAGTTTCCTCGGCATCGGTGCCCCGCGAATGAGCTACGCTCAGCAGGTCATTTACCAAACGCGTAAAGGCATCCGCTGCGTTTTCGTTGTTCGATTGAAGCGCTTCGATACTACGAATTTTAAGCCATGCTTGGATCTTCGCAACTCTCACAGAGTCGTAGCCAATTGCCTCCCTGGCCTGCTGAACTGTCGCATGTAGCCCCTGATTGATTCGATACTGGCTCAAAATCATGGACGTATGTTCGCGAAAACGCTCTCGCTTCCGTTGCAGGTCGGGTTGTTGCTCGTCAAATTGGATTTCTGCGATGGGTGAATTCGAGGACATGAACTGAATGACAGCAATGAGTGTTTCCAATGTTTGATCGACTCCCATTTGCAAGGACTTCCCGAGCGGCTTTAACTCTTTTCGCAGAAGTTGAAGCAGGGCTTCTTGGTCATCAACATGCATATCCTGCGCTTTCTGCAGAATTGTACCGAACCCTATGCGATCCCGTGACGCATCGAAGTCGTAGCCCTTCAACAACGCGGCAAAGTTTGCTCTGCTCTCAGGTACGTCGATTACTGGGTAGACAAATATGAGTTGTTTGTACGTAGCGGCATGTTTTCCGACGAAGCTTTTGAGGGTCTTTTTGATCTTGTCGGCTGTAGTGGTTACGGTGACTTGGACAGCCAAATTGCCCCGATCATCAAAGAGATCAAAGGAATCTTGATTGGGTCCCAACTTTGCGTTCGCGTTTCCTAGCTTCCAGCCAAAGGTTTGGTTCAGGAGATCACGGAAGAAAGCTTCGAGTTCGATGTGCGAATTTTGATGCCGCAGCAATATGTCCGCGCGAATGTGGGATTCAAGTCGAACCAAAAACTCCGTCATCTCAGTTAAATGATCTTGGCGTTGGAGAGTCATAATACTGGAATCGAGGAGGAATCGCCGTTTGAATTGTGTGACTGCGTAAAGTACATCGAAAAGAGAGGCCATTGTACCTCGTCACTGGGCATTCGTGTTAGCGTAGAATGGCCTAGCAAAACGCGTCCGGTATGAACGATGCTGAGGCCGATTGCGATTTGCTGGCGCTGACAATTTTGGCACCTTTTTGACTATAATTCTCTCGAAACCGCGAATTGAAAATGTACCGATCGAGGATCTCGACGAATCGATCCTCAGAAATCCGAAAAACGCCTCGACTGGCCACACTTCGCGTTGATCGGTCAAAAGGAACTGCGCCTCATAAGCCGCTGATGTTGCTGGTTGTACTGGAACTGGCACGCGCAAATGAGTTGAATGAGCCGCTTTTGCGGTTGACTCCGGAGCTTGCTTTTCGGTTTTCAGTTTATTGGTCAATTGTGGCGCATCGCCGATCCCAGCGACCTGAAGTTCGACTCCCGTTTCACCACTTAGGCTCATCGAAATTATGGACTCCGCTGACCGCCGACGGTTCAACGTCGTCGTACCGAGAGCTGACCACTTCCATTGCCATTTCCCCTCTGTTTTTCGTAGCGATGAAATCTGCAGAGTTTCGTTATCGAGCGGCGTGCATCCTGATCAGCAAATACTTCGAACATGCCGAACAAGTTGCACTTTACGAAATGGCCGGAATCGAACCACCATCGTCGACTCAGTCTTCAAGTGACTTTAAAGACGAAGCCGACTCCGAGTCACGTGCTCGTGGCCGATCAGCGCGTTTTCGAGTTGATGTGGTTGCTGCATATTGTCACACATGCGCACTAACGGGTTATCGCATCACAACCGTTACAGGGCATTCGATTGTCGACGCGGCTCATATCCATCAGTTCGCGGACTCACGCAACGACGACCCTAAAAACGGAATTGCTCTTTGTAAGAACGCTCATTGGCTGTTCGATCTTGGACTTTGGAGTATCGATAATGACTATCGCGTTATCGTCGCTTCAAAATTGTTCGTCGAAGCCTGCCCCAGCCAGGAACCGCTGCTTGCAATGGTCGGCAAACAGCTTCTGCTTCCGCGCGATCAAAAACTATGGCCTTCACTGAAGAACCTTGCGTGGCACCGCGGAGAGAGATTCGAGAAACTAAAGTGAACTTAAGTGCCACAGTCGAATGGGCAAAACGACATTTACCCGAGAACTACGAATACACGGTTGTCAAACTAAATCAACGGAATGACTCCGTGTCGTTTATACTTTGCCCGAATTTCGATATCGATCATGAACCCGCTATTGCCGCTATTATCGTCGTCAGCGCGGATGGTGCCACTCAGCGACGCACGACGCCAGCCGATCCGTACATTTATCACCACAAATGGCTATTCGTTGACGACGACTATCCCGGATTTAATGTCGATGAGAGCAAAGCTCGCTCGCAACATTGGATAAGCCTTGGTGACGTCGACCGATCGCGAATCGGCAGCGCGAGTTACTGGCAGGAGCATGTGATTCCTCGGCTATCCGGAACGATTCCAGAGCGATGGGTTCGTAGCGACGAAGCAAGAAAGCGATTCAAACTCTCGACATGTCATTTGGCGCACGCACGCGAGACCGGCGAGGTCGAATTCAAAGAGGTAGGCGAAGCATTTCTTTACAAGTTGCCTTAGTTCTGGAATTGAAGGCCCGGCGTGTTCACAAACGGACGGGCCTTCAGCCCAAACATCATCGCGTTTTGCCTAGGCCCCAGGCCTTCTGCCTGGGCTAGGCAAACTACCGTGCCTTCGGCCCTAAACGCAATAGTGCAACTCCGGCGAGGTCGAATTCAAAGAGGTAGGCGAAGCATTTCTTTACAAGTTGCCTTAGTTCTGGAATTGAAGGCCCGGCGTGTTCACAAACGGACGAGCCTTTAGCCCTAACATCATTACGTTTTGCC
>JANMLD010000277.1:0-4460 GCA_031372345.1 Pirellula sp. | reverse complement strand
GTTTGTTCGACCCATTGCCTTGGCAAACCATCGGGATTTTGCGAAGCGGACTTGGATAGGAACTGCTCTGCTTGCCCGCCAAATGTTGGAGTCGTTGCAGCGATAGCGACCAATCGTTCAGGCTGGATGCGCGTCACGATGCAACAATCCGATGCAGGCAGCAAGAGCTTCAGTTGCCTTAGAAGTTCACCGTAAAATCGGGATGGCGAGCCTTCCTTGCGCGCAAGCTGGTCCAATTCGTTGAGCGAACGATCAACGCGCGCCATCGGATCCTTGTGGTTGGACAAATACGCCATGTTACCCAAACTGCCTGACCCTCAAAACTCACGCAAGCCATTGAGCTTCGGTTTTACACAATTCGTTTCAATCATTTCTACCGCTGCAACTGGAAATCTTTGGACGATCGTAGCTATCGTTACCGAAGAACACAACCATCGCACGAAATCGAAGTTGGTCTAATATCGAAAACTCTTTGGTTCATGGCTCGAAAGCTGCAACGAATTGCTGACAATCGAAAGGCGGGCTTGTTGATGGCCCTGGCCTTGGCCTCCCCGTTTTTTGCCGGTTGCTTCCCAAATCGATCGTATAACCGATTTTCAGCGTTCCCTGGCCAGGCATCGACTGCAGATGAAACGAATCGGTGTAGCCAGTTGCATCGAAGCGACCCGCCAGTTTCGGCATGCAGCCTTGAGGGGGATATTGGCAGTTCGCCATTCGATATCGACCTGACTACACTCACGCAGGAAACGACGGTCAATCTTTCGTTGGAGGAAGCGGTCAGGCTCGCCTTGGCGAATTCCAAGATTTTACGGGATTTGGGTGGAACCGTTTTGAGAACGCCCCAAGCCAGCACCAGCACCAACGATCCGGCCCTGGCCTTCACCGATCCGAGATTTGGCGAGGAAGCAGCCTTAGCCGAGTTCGACGCAGTGATTCGTTCGTCGGCGTTTTTCGAAAACAACGACCGACAACTCAACAATCGCTTTTTTGGAAACCAAGGGATCTTTCAACAAGACCTTCATAACTACCAATTGGGGATCAGCAAGCGATCGGCCACCGGTAGTACGATGTCGGTTCGAAATTTCACAACGTACGACAGCAACAATCAGCTGTCCAACGCGATCGGACCCTCGTCCTGGGATCAGATCGTCGAAACCGAAATTCGTCAGCCGTTGCTTCAAGGAGCTGGGACCGAATTCAATCGCATCGCTGGCCCAGGGGCTCGTCCAGGACAAATCAATGGATTTTTGATCGGAAGAGTACGAACCGATATCAGCCTTACCGATTTCGAACGATCGGTGCGAGACTTGGTAGCCGATGTCGAGAACGCCTATTGGGATCTTCACTTTGCCTTTCGAGATCTCGAGGCCAGAGTGGATGCAAGAGACATTGCCTTGGTAACCGCAAAGAAACTTGAAGCTCAAACCGCCACACAAGGGACCGGCGATGCGGCCCAAGCCATGGAGCAGCACTACCGCTTTGAATCGGATGTCATCGACGCGGTGAACGGACGTTCGGTCGATGGAACTCGAACCAACAATGGTAGCTCGGGTGGCAGCTTCCGAGGTACCGGTGGGTTGCGAGTCGCGGAGCGTCGGCTTCGATTGATTCTCGGGATGGCTATCAATGATGGAAAGCTCATTCGCCCGAGCGACGAGCCAGCCCAAGCGCCGATTCTTTACGACTGGGTTAGTTCAAGCCATGAAGCTATCTCCCGCCGTGAAGAGATTCGACGTCAGCGTTGGGTCATCAAGCAGCGTGAGTTGGAATTGTTGGCCAATCGAAATTTTCTTAAGCCACAACTGGACGTGGTCGGACGGTATCGCTTTCGAGGTTTCGGAAAGGATCTTGTTAACTACGATAACAAGTCCGATGCTGTCTCCAACTTGCTCGATGGCAATTACCAGGAATGGCAAGCTGGCTTGGATTACACGTTGCCGGTCGGATTCCGAAAGGCGTTCGCTGCGGTACGCAATTCCGAGCTGGGACTTCGACGCGAGGCCGAGGTCCTCAAGGAGCAAGAGCGAGTCGTCTTGTATGGTCTCAGCAATGCGATGAACGAGATGAAGCGATCGTACGACTCGATGCAATTGCAGGAGAAGCGGCTTGGCGAAATTGTGCGTCAATTGCAGAGTTTGCAAGCCAAATGGGAATCGGGCCAGGATCCAGCCTTGGACGTTTTGCTCGACACCCACCGTCGTCTTTTGGACGCACGCCTCCGCTATCACCAATCACGGGTTGAGTATGTCTTAGCGGTTCGCAACGTCGAATTCGAAAAGGGATCCCTTCTGGAGTTTTGCAAGATCAGCCTGGCTGGATGATCATGGCAATGCCCCCGAGTTTACTCGGGGGATACTTACCATAAATCTAGAGAAGATGGGCAGAACCTTCGGCATAAAGCGCTTACTTGTTTCGGCAGATGCACATAGGCTGCTACTATCGGAATCGGGGTCCTTGATCATAATGGGGAGCCTGCCAATGCCGTTTCCGGACAATCCTAGCGTCCCAACCGCTAACCAGCCATCGAATTACGACGTGCGGTGATTAAACAACGGATGGACTTGCTCAAGACCGCGGGCGTCGATCAAATCTACGTTAGTCTTTGTAGCTGAGCGAGGCCCTCGCTCAGAATCGCAAGAACCAAGACGAGCGAAGGGCCTCGCTCGTCCACAATAATAAAATCACTGCCTTTAGGCGTGCGACAACGCAACCTACTGGGTCAACGCGTTAACCTTTCGCCCTGCGAAAGAATTTTTCCACCATGATCAACACCCTGTTCCTACCAGAACTTCGAGAAATGCTTGCGGACAAGCTTTCGGAGGAACTGCGCGAATTCTGTGTTGCGTTGCACCCAGCTCGAACGGCTGAGTTCATGGAAGGGCTCGAAAGCTCGGAAACCTGGGAGGTGCTTCAACATGCCGACCCCGGCTTGCAAGCCGAAATTTTTCAGTACTTCGATTGGGATCGCCAAGTCGAATTGCTTGCCACGCAAGACGACAAGCAAGTGGCCGTGCTTGTCACGTACTTGCCAGCCGACGATGCGGTCGATCTGCTGCGCGAAGTAGACACCGAACGCGTCGATCAAATCTTGGCCTTGGTCCCGGCCACGGATCGGCGCGACATTCGCAGACTGCAGACCTTCGCCGAGGGAACGGCTGGGGCCATGATGACGACCGAGGCAGCCTGCCTGTCGGAATCGCTCACCCTGCGACAAGCTCTAGATCAACTCAGTCGACAAGCCGAACGGCTGGAGATGATCTACTATATCTATGTCACCGATGATACCAACCATTTGCGCGGAGTCGTCAGCACACGAGCACTGGTATCGGCCATCGGTCGACCTGAAACGAAGCTCGTCGACTTGATGAAAACGGACTTGGTAACCGCCAACGTCCAGGATGACCAGGAACAAGTCGCACAGAAAGTAGCCTTCTACAACCTACTGGCCATACCGGTCGTCGATGACCAGCGTCATATGTTGGGCATCATTACGCATGACGACGTCATCGACGTGGTGCGTGCGGAAGCCACCGAGGACGTTCAACGTATCGCGGCGGTGGAGCCCTTGAAGGACTCGTATATGCGCACGCCACTGACGACGCTGTCGTGGAAGCGAGGCATCTGGCTGACAATCTTGTTCTTTGCAGCCCTCACGACAGCTTTTTTGTTAAAGAGCTATCAAGTTGAACTTGAGAAGTACGAGTGGCTGGTGCTATTCATACCTTTGATTATCAGCAGCGGTGGCAACTCGGGTAGTCAGTCCTCGACACTGGTGATTACGGCGTTAACGACCAAAGATGTGTTCGGTCGCGACTGGGCAACGGTCCTTCGACGAGAAGCCATCATGGGCGTAGTCCTTGGGAGTTTTATGGGCATGATAGGATTCTTCTGCGCCCTATTCCTTGCGCCGTCCGTTTATGCCGCCATGGTCATCCCAATCACGGTTTTGGGTGTGGTGATATGTGGCACGTGCATGGGGAGCATGTTACCATTGATCTTCCAGCGACTCGGCTTAGACCCCGCCATGATGAGCAATCCCTTCGTCGCTGGCCTGAGCGACATTATCGGCATTCTTATATACGTCAATGTAGCCATGCTGCTGCTGCGATAGTCAACGAGGAGCTACCGCCGGGTTCTTCGCAACGGAGCGATAATTGACGGTTACGATCAAATCATGAAGAGCCCACCGCTATTGTGTCCAATTCGAAAAAGCCAGTCCGTAAGCGGATCGAGGAATTGCTTCCAAAACAGTAAACAGGGTCTGACCCGAATGGCACTTGTACTAAGATCCAAATGCTTATCACGAAATGAGTTAAGTAGATCTTCTGGTTCTAGTTTGAGAGCTCGCTCACTGGCTTCCCTTGAATTGCTCTAGACGCAAATGGCCTCACTTGCACAGACTTGATTTTCACATTCGAGTCCAGGCAAGGAGGCCATTATGTTTGCTGCGTTTCGGTTGG
>JANMLD010000254.1:0-4296 GCA_031372345.1 Pirellula sp. | reverse complement strand
GACGCAGTTGTCGGCGTTCTTCTCGCCCAAGGTGATGGCGAAAGCCAGCCTCCAAATTGGTCTGCCACGAACTCAAAAAGAGGTTGCTGGGTGCATTGTTGGCGTCGTAAGTTGTATTCCTTCGAGCAAACAATTCGGTGCCGTAGGCAGTTGCCTTGGTGATCTCGTTTTGAAATGTGATGAGGTCTTGTTGGAGCAGATTCGTCCCCCCACCGAGCAGTCGATTGTTGACCGGGAAGTCGTTTTTGTTGACAAACGACTTTGAATTCAATTGTGCATCAAAGGCGGCCAGTGCCGCTTCGATTCCAAGTCTGGGATCGGTGGATTGGATCGATGGCTCGTGGATGGTGGCAACACCACTCACGTTGCGCAGCGAACTGCCTCCTAAGTCCTGAAGGACCTTGGACCGTTCAACGGCGATTTGCACCGCTTCGGTAGGGGAGATCAACCAAGGTTTTTTTTCGGGAGTTTGCAGCGAGAGCGGTTCAAAGGCTTGCTCTTCGGAAAGTTCGATTGCTTGCTGCTGGTCCACAGAAGTTGTAACGTCTTGGAACGGGCTAAAAAGACCTACCGTTTCGCCTCGAAATAGGTTTTTTGTGGTTCGTGCTGCGCAGCCGCTAACGCCAACGGTAACTAAAGAGACCAATAATGTCTTCTGTAGCAGCTGCATCATACAACTATCCAACGGTCCTTTTTGATCTTGGTTCAGACGTCATGGAGCCTCGTAGAATCGATCTAATGGATCACATCGCCTAGGGCTTATCGGACTAGTGGTTGCAGCGGAATAAACGATATAATCGTTACAGGGCGGAAATATCGCCAATTCCACCTCCTGACTGAGTCCTGAATGGATAGCTGGGGGGTTTGGGTGATTTAGGTCGAGAGCAAATGCATGACAACTCAGATTCGCCAAAGTCAGACACTCGATGCATTACTTGATGAATTAACCGATCTGGCGTCGACCGCCCCATTGTCCGGTACTCTCTTTCTCGCGATTCTTGACGTTGCTTTGAAAACGACCAATGCCCGCGCCGGTGCTATCTGGAGCGTCGTGGGTGTCAATTACCGACTCGAGCAAGAAACCGGATTGGTGAGGTTGGGAATCGGCACCAATTCCCACCTTCAAAAGCTCCACGAAGATGCATTGGAATGTGAAAGCACAGGTCACATCGGAGCGACTCCCATCCGTTCCGAAACGGAACTGACCGAGCGACATCACGATGGCAACCGGTATCGATTTTTTGGTTGTCGCGATCGCAACTTAGCGTACTTGGTCATCGAACTAGTGCACGAGGAAAACGCCATTGACCCTGTCGATCCGGCATTGGTTCGACGTATTATGGCCGCCTTAGGCGAAATCGCACGGGACTTTCGAAACGCTCAGACGCTTCAGCGACTCCAAAGTGAGGATGTCATTTGGAGCGATTTCAAGTCGATGCTTCCGCAGTTGCATTCGAGCATCCAGCTTGAGGAGTCCTCCCATTGCATCGCGAACGAAGGCAGGAAGTTTCTTCGATGCGATCGATTGAGCGTTGCCGTTTTCGACAGGAACAAAGCAACGCTCGTCGCAGTTAGCGGCGTAGCAACCATCGAACGTCGAGCAAAACAAGTGCGTGAGCTGGAGTCGCTCGTCGCATGGGTAGCTCGAAGTGGGAGCTCGCTTCGCTTTCCTTCAACGGAAGTGGACGCACCTCAACTAGCCGAAGGGCTTCAACGCTATCTCGATGAATCGCATGCTGAGCTGATTTGGATCACTTTGATGTTTCGCGATCCGTCTGCTACGGACTCGCCGCGATCGACGAGCGAGCACTGCATTGGCGCGCTGGTCGTTGAGACCTTTGACGTTTCGGAGGCGCCGGAGCTAGCTCTCCGATCCGAACTATTGCTGCAGCAGGGAGGGATCGCCCTCCGAAATGCCTTGGAATTCGATCGACTCCCGTTGAAGCGATTGAGTCAGGCTTTGGGTCGATTGCCCATAGCCTATCAATCCTATCGTGTTAAAGTACTGATGGGCCTTGTTGTGGGATTGTTATGCTTAGCACTTGCGATGGCCATTCCAGCCGAACTCAACATAGATGCCAATGGAATGATTCAGCCTCTTGCGATGCATCATCTTTACGCTCCGGCGAACGGCGAAGTCGTTCGGATCCATGCATCGCATCAAAGCAAGGTCCAAACTGGCGATTTGCTGGTGGAGATCCGCAGTCGAGAAATGGAATTGCGCAAGGAGGAATTGTTAACACAACGGGCTACAACGCAAGAAAAACTGCGAGGGATCGAGGTCGCAAGATTGCGAGACCGAAAGCAGACCAATGCTGAGTCGGCGAGCATGGGAGAGCTTTCTGCAAGCGAACGCGAACTGCGAGAAGTTATGGCAAGCCAGGATGCGCAATTGTCGATTCTTGGTGAAATGCTGGCTACTCTTCAACTGAAGAGCCCTGGGAGTGGCAATGTGATCAGTTGGGATCCAACCGAAACCTTGGATCGTCGCCCCGTTCAACAAGGACAGAAACTACTCAGTGTTGCGGAACTCGACGGCGATGGGCGCTTGCAATTGCGAGTTCTGGACGACGACACGCGGCACGTTATCAATGCCAGCAAGAGGGAAAAGAAACCTATTCACGTGACTTTTTCCATCGCCAGCGATCCCGGCATTCGACATTCGGCTGTCGTCACCCAAATTGGCACGATGATCGAAACAGTGACAGAGGAGGGTGCAACGCTGCGCATCGACGCAGTCGTGGCTGCCGCCGACATGAAGAATGTACGGCCCGGTGCAACGGTGAACGCAAAGATTCATTGCGGTAGATCCAGTATTGGGTACGTTTGGACGAGACGATTTTGGGACTTTTTGTTTTTCCGTTTGCTCTAACGGCCATCACTTACACTTGGTCGAGGTAGTCCATGGGCTTATTCCTTTCCATACAATCCAACTTTAGCCTGGCCAACACTAGCGTGGTTGCACGCAACTTGAGCTTGGGCGTTCTCATCACTGCCTTAATCGGATTGCTTAGCTCGTGCATGGTGTATGGCATGATGGCGGATGGAGTTGAATTGACGGTGAATCCAGTATTGATCAAAGTCATCGAGGAGGTCGAGGTTCCGGCCATACAAGAAGGTCCTATTATGGCAATCCACGTAACGGAAGGGCAACTGGTTCAAATCGGACAACCACTCATGCAACTCGATGATCAACGTGCGCGCTTGAAGCAGCAACAAGCGGAATTGGAGCAAAAGATCGCAACCAAAAAATCGAACCATAGATCCGGTTTATTGTTTTCTGAAACGGAAGTACGCGTAACCAATTCTAGTTTGCAACGGGCGTTGGAGTCTCGGAAACGTTTTCCCGACACTCCCTCACAGGCAGAAGTCGATGAGATCGAATTGCGAGTTGCGCAGGCGAAACAGCATCTGGAACAAGCGAATCAAGAGTTTCAGCTGGCTGACCTTGCGAAAGATCTTTTCAGTAAAAACCTCGCTCTAGCCTCATTGGAAGTGGATCGCCATCAAATCAAAGCACCCATTCAAGGTGCGGTCATCGAGATTATCGCCAGACGAGGCGAATGGGTTCGGCCCGGCGAACCCGTGGTTCGTGTCATGCGAATCGATCGCTTGAAAGTGGAAGGGTTTCTGAAACGGGACGCTATCTACCCAGGACTCTTGGAACGAGCAGTAACGGTCATTGTCGAAGGTAGTGAAGGAGAGAAGGAGCGGCACGTTGGAAAGATCGTTTTCATTAGTCCAGTCGTCGACTCCAATGACCGCACCCAGAGGATTGTTGCGGAGGTGGATAACTCCAAAGGGCTATTGGGGCCTGGCCTGCGGGCAAAGATGCTGATCCATTCGCGTTGACGATCTCTCACGAACAGTCTTTGTATTCATGCCTCAACTATTGTCATCGCAACATCTTGCTTCAAACGACCGTCCAGTCGCGCTGCGCATGAGGCGCGACCTATTGGTACGCGAGCGAAGTAGCCGAGGACGTACCTATTTCATCCTCAAGGACCCGATCACCCTAGCGCATCACCAACTTTGGGAAGAAGAGTACTCCCTGTTGCAAATGCTCGATGGCAAATCAAGTTACTCTTCGATGAAGGAGGCCTTTGGAAAGCGATTTAAGAACTCCCGACTCGACCTAAAGCTACTTCAGATGCTGCATGGTCAGTTTCACCGTAACGGCCTTGTCCTATCCGATGGCGTCGGTCAATCGGGAGAGTTGCATCGCAGGAATGAGCGATTGCGATCACAAGCCCGATGGGGGCGTGTTCGTCAATGGATGTCCATTCGATTTCGGGG
>JANMLD010000212.1:0-16373 GCA_031372345.1 Pirellula sp. | reverse complement strand
GGCAAAATTTTCACGTTATTGGTCTTACTTCTAAGCGTGGCTTTTTTCATTGTTTCGCTGCTTGCGAATTCTTCGCACATCGATCACAAGAAAAAGGTTTCTGAGTTCCAAACTCTCGCCAAGAACCTGGAGAGAACTGTCGATGCGTTGAAGAAGACCATCGAGGAACAAAAGACTTCTCACGCGCAAGAGCAATTGGCTAGAAAGACAGCGCTGGCTGAGTTGCAAACGCAGTTGGGAGCCGCCCGCGAACAATTAGCTCAAGCCAATACAGAATTGAACGGAAAAGCCGCCACGCTGACCATCCAGACTCAAAAGCTATCCGAAACTATCGACCGTGTGGCCTCCCTTACCAAAGCAAACGAAACCCTGAAAACCGAGATCGATAAGATCATCACCGATCGAAATAACCAACGCAAATTGGTGATCACCCAAACCGACAAATTGAACGCGATGTTGAGCATTGAAGCGGATTTGAAAGAGGAAATGGCCCGACTCCAATCGGACACAACGCTCTACCAAGCCAAAGCCGAAACCGCTGCTGCCGCGTTGTTAGCTGCTGGCATCAAAGACTACGATGATGTGCCTCCAACAGACCTCAAGGGGGAAATCTTGGCCGTGAACAGTAGCCAACAAGTCGTGGTTTCTGTTGGACGCGATGATGGGCTCCGAGCCGGTCACACCCTCGAAGTTTATCGCGGTGGCCAATACCTCGGACGTATCGAAATCAAGAGAACCGAAGACGATAAAGCCATCGGTCAGATTCTCGCGTCGTTCCGCAAAGGTTATATCCAAGCTGGCGATAAAGTTGCTGCCAAAATCAACTAACAGCACCCCAATTATTGTCTCTCCTCCAAAATCCATTCTTATTTTACGTATTGATTGAAAAAGCATGGCAGCCGCAAAGCACCCCATTTCCATTTACACGATGATGATGATCCTTGCGGCCATCTTTATGTTCCTTGCATGCATATTCATGGGCATCGAATGGGCACGCTACGAAGGCACCGCCCCACGCTCGCATTTTGAAAACGCTCACTCAATCTCCAATTGGTCTTAAGCGAACTGCGGCGTTCGTTAAACAACCGTCTAAAGAAAGTCATACTCCCCGGCCTGCGGCCGAGCCTGCCGGAGGGAAGTGGACGGACAATGACCCTAAGCCGCTTGGCGATTCATTCCGCGATCACCGACCAGGTTCCAGTCTTTGCAGTTGATATTACTGTCATCGAGGGTGCCGGGATGATACCAACTCCTGGGCGCAAAGACCGTTCGATCTTGGCGTTCGCCCAAGTAGGCCCCCCACCAACTAAAGGTACTGTTGGCGATCACCAGACACTCAGCTGCCGTCATTAGACTTAGATCCTCGTTGGCCGTTGCGTTGTTAGTGTGCTCGACAAAATGCATGGGGCAGGGAAAATCTAGATTTGCGCGACACCACGGAATGTCATTTGAGAAAACGTACACCTCACTTTCAGGACGTCGCTCGAGTTGCAATTCGACGCATTCTCGATAGTAGTCCAAGCTCAAATTTCGGGCGGCCATCGGTTTCGTCGTGATGTAGTCTCCCCGTCGTAGATGGATCGCGATGCTAGAGGACTTGAGCATCCTTTCTCGGATTCGCAATGTCTCTGAACTCATTGAGACCGCCGGAAGAAACTGCTCGCGGATGTTGGTTGTCACGTCTCGAAAAAAAAGATCGCTCTGCCAATAGCCGACCAAGTAGCTGTCGTCAGGTGCAGACATGTACTTTTCGGCAAATCCAAACGGGCGTTCGCGTACGCGCGTCATTTCCTTCCCAGCGAACACAAGAGCTTGCAGCAACGACCGCGTTCCTTCACCATAGCGCCCCGGAATCCGTTTCCGCTCCTCGGATCGAAGTTCGCGAGCCCGGATCGAAAACCGATCCAACATGTAACCGTGGGCTGGTTTGCTAGCGTACGAGGACAAGTCGAGAACCAGCTCGGCGTTGTGTTGGTAGGCAAGTTGAGTTCCGAAGGCGTATTGGAAGAGTTGATTTCCGAGACCACCTTCGAGACGGGCAACAATCATTGAAACTCTCCAAAAATACGAACTTGCAAATTCGCAATCAACGCTGCTTTTTCTGTTCTCGGTTGTTAGGGGTGTAAAGTTTAGGTAATCGTTAGATTTTGCGTATATTACCCATTTGGAGCTGCGCGTAGATACCGCGAAAGGCACAAACACGAACGAAATTTTCATTGCGAGTTCGCTGTCAAAACCGTTGACAAATTGCGAGTAAGACGGTATCTTACCTTTATGAAAACTCAAATTTCTTCCAAAGGTCAACTTGTATTACCGGCGGAATTGCGGGAAATGGATGGGATTGAGCCTGGGCAGCAATTCGAGGTCCAACGGCTTTCAGCCGGTGAGTACCTCATAAAGAAGATTGCGGTGCCAGGACAGCCGGGCTTGGTGCAATGGTTAAATGATTGCCCAGTGCAAGGCTGGTTTCAAAACATAGAATCAGAGTCGACGGATACGCTCTAGATGAAGTTTCTCGTCGACGCAAACGTTTTGAGTGAAGCGGTAAAGCCAATCCCCGAGCCTAAAGTGTTGGCTTGGTTAAGTGCAAACGAAACCGAATTGGCTATCAATCCAATTGTTTTGGGTGAACTCCAATACGGCATTCACCTTTTGCCGGGTGGCAAGAAACGGGACCAACTACGCAAGTGGCTATTGTCAGGCGTTCAATACATGGCGATGTTGGATTGGGATGCGAATACCGCAATGGAGTGGGCTCACCTGCTAGCGGAACTAAAGACCAAGGGCCGTGCCATGCCTATCAAAGATAGCCTCATTGCAGCCAGCGCCAGACAGCACCGGTTATCCATCGCAACGCGAAACAAAAAAGACTTCGCTCACACTCGCGTACCGATTATCAATCCGTTTGAATAGGCACCAGACGAACAAGCTGCAACCTCGCATTATAGACCGCAGTACATGCAGTTGGTGCTTCACCCGCTTCCGAGTCCACAACGTGGCTGACGCTGCTAGCGTCGGTTGAGCTTGTCGATGAAGACTAGTGGTTTAATTCGGCGAGCATTGTCGCCAACATCTCCATCGGCAAGCCAACGACATTCGATTCGGACCCACTTTCTAGCCGGATCCAATTTGGACCATCTTGAAACCCAAACGCTCCCGCTTTGCCGACCCACTGTTCCGAATCCAAGTACGCTTCTAACTCCGCGTCCGTGATCGGCTCCATCCATAGGTGCGATACGTCGACACGAATGGATCGATTCGATGTCGCCTTGTCCCAGAGGCAAACGCCGCTATAGACCGAATGCTTGCGACCTCGAAGCCGTTGCAGCATTTGTCTTGCGTGCTCCCGGTTTTCTGGTTTACCGAGGATGATCGCGACACATTCAGCCACCGTGTCGCAGGACAACACCAAGCCTAAATCGATCTTAGCGATGACGTTGGCTGCTTTTTGATAAGCCAATCTGGCCACCAACTCAGGAGGTGTTTCTCGCGAGCAGATTCCGCACTCAGCATTGGGGTCTGGTTCCAGCACTCGAAACTTGTAGCCAAATCGATCCAGCAGTTCGCGTCGGCGCGGCGACGAACTCGCAAGGATAATCTCGCGAGGGTCCGGTCGAAAGGTTGGAGCGGGATGGAGTGACATTAACGAGATCACCGAGGTGGCTGTGGTGGTTGGTTCGGTGGCGGCGGATTTGGCGGTGGGTTGCCCTGGGAAAGTCTCGGACGCAACTGTTCCCACGAAGCTCTCAAGGACTCGAGCAAACGATAGATATGCCCCGATGCCAAATAAACTCGGCAACTAACTGCCGATTGCGGATAAAAATTGGTGATGAAATCGAAACTGAATTCGTAGGGGCCATGCCCGATCATGACCGCATTGGCATAGGCTCCGCTCAGAATCTCATCGCGAAGCTTGAGGTCATCGTAGACTTCCTGCGGATTCTGTCGCCGAAGATGGGTCGATTGATTTTGGGCGTTGGCGGGAGTGGGATTTGTCGGAGCGGGATTTGTCTGAGCGGGATTTGTCGGAGCAGGTGGCTGGTGTCCGGAAGATTCTCCCATCGGTTCTGACTGAGGATTCGATTCGCCAGACGGAGATGAGGCTCCAGGGCCAGGACTCGACGTCGAACCGGGCCAAACGTCGACCGAGTTGGATTCGGCGGCGGGAAGAGAACCAGGCACTTGGTTCGGTGGATTGGTTGAATCCATTCCAGCCCCAAAAGAAACGGGTTGCGAAACGACCGCGGGCAGTGGGATTCCCGGCAGTTCACCATATCGCTGCCTAAAAAGCTCTACATTAGCGGCCAACGCATCAATAAACTGGGGCATTACCATGTGCGGCAGGACGACCCGAGCCACAATCATATTTGGGCGAGGCAAATTCCGCACGAAATCGAGGACGTATTCCGTACCGCCAGTAACGACGATCACGCCAGTGCTCACTTCGCCCCGAGCGACATGCTCTGGAATCCTAGCACGCATGGCTGGCATGTTTTCTAGCGGATCTGGTCTATCATCGGGTGACGCAGGAAAAGGCATCTTGCAATTCCAAGTTGGATTGTACTGGGGGAAATTTGGCATTACGGTCCTTCGCGTTCCGAAAACGCGATACAGCAAAGGATACCAGAATTGCTTCTAATTGTCGGTAACCGAGGAACTTGTTCACTAAGGTAACAGCAGTCGACGTTTTTGGGTTACAATCCGGTGATAAACCAAGCGGTTCCTCCCGTCTGCCACTCCTCTTCTTGTCCTGATTCAGTATGCCCCGTTACGTTGTCCGATGCGGTTTGATGCGCACTCTCTTCGTGATGAACTCCCGAACGGACCAACATCGTGGCGATATAGTCGTTGCTCGAACCAACCGCGGTCTGGAACGGGGCGAAGTCCTGTGTGAAGCAACCGATCATGTTTTGAGTCAAATGAACGATCCGCCGAATGGAAGTATTCAAAGGGACGCATCGGTCGAGGACGAAAACGAGTACCGAAACATTTTGGATAGGCAAAAGCGAAATTTCGGAAAGTGCAAGCAATTGATACAAGAAATGAGCTTGCCAATGTCGCTGGTGGATTTGGAGATCATCCTCGGAGGCGAACAAATGATGGTGTACTATTCGGCGGACGACCGAGTGGATTTCCGCGAATTGGTGAAACGACTTTCCTCGGAATACAAGACGCGAATTGAAATGCGCCAAATCGGGGCACGCGACGAAGCGAAATTGCTAGCAGACTATGGCGACTGCGGTAAGCCGGTGTGTTGCAACACCCACCTGTCCGAAATGCCACCGGTCTCCATGCGCATGGCCAAACTTCAGAAGGCCACCCTCGACCCGAACAAGATTTCCGGACGTTGCGGACGGCTAAAATGCTGCCTTCGCTACGAAAACGACACCTACGAGGAACTGGCCGCTGACTTGCCGACAGTCGGAAGTGAGATTGTGACGTCGCAAGGACGCGGTAGAGTAATAGGGGTCGAACTGTTAGCGCAACAGCTTTTGCTCATCACGGAAGATAACCGACGGATCTTGATTCCTGCAAGCGATTGCTTGACTGTACTAAAACGTGGAGCTGAGAACTGATTACTATGAACGAACACCTACTAGCCATCGTTGAGTTACTGCAACAAGACCAACGGTACCATTTGGAAGCCTATCAATTCGTACGTGAGGCTTTGGCTTACGCCCAAAAAGTCATGAAGATGCCTGCGACCAACGATGAGGGGAGCGAAGTAAAGCAAGATCATCATCTGACGGGTCAGCAATTGTGCCAAGCGATTCGCGAATTCGCGATCGAACAATACGGATTCATGGCCAAAACGGTCTTGAACAGTTGGGGCATCCATTCAACGGGCGATTTCGGCGAAATTGTTTACAACCTCATTCGAATTCGCGAAATGCGCAAAAGCAAGACCGATCATCGCGAAGATTTTGACGACCAATTCAATTTTGAAGACGCTTTTGAACCTCGGTTTGAGCTGGCGACCGATGCGGGCTGATTGGAGACTCAAGCTATTTGGAGTTGCGACCTTGGTATTGATCGCGTGGTCCGCCTACTTGATCTGGGTTTGCGTAAAAATAGCCACTACGTCGAATCTCTGATTCAATCCAGAATGGCGCCTGATGCCGAAACAAGTCGCAGTTGGGACGGATCGAGAATCGCACCTCTTAGATCGACCAGATAGAAATCTACGCCGTGCAGATTCGCGCCCCGCAAATCGCAACCCACTAGGCTAGCTTTCCTCACGAGCTCCGGCGTCTTAAAAACCAATTCCTCCCAGTCGTCCGTATAGAATCCGGTCCGCGTTCCATGCGATGGATACGGACTATCAACGATGCCGCATCGCGTTGATCCATAATGAAACGTCGCACCACTAAGATTGGCTTCTCGAAGATCACATCCCTCCCAGTCAATTTCACCCAGTCTAGAATTGGCGAGGCTGGAGCCAAGCAGACTTGTCTCACGCATCCGGCTGCTCGACAAGTAGGCTTCGGCGAGATTTGCACAGTAAAAATTGCAGCCGACGATGGTCATCGACTCAAGGCATGACCGAAACAAGTTTGATTTGTTTAAGTTCGTTCGGCACAAGATCGTTTCCTTCAAGTCAAGCCCCTCAAAGTGCGATCTGCCCAACTGTGCATCGGAGAAGTCTGCTCCTGCAATTTTGCACTGACTCAATTGCAAAAGGTTCGCAACGCAGGATCGGAAATTCGCATCGCGAAGATCACATTGATTAAAAGAGGACTCATCCAGCAGCGACTCCGAAAAGTTTGCCCCACTGAAACTCGACTCCTTCCAAACAGTTTGGCACATTTCTGCCCGGCAAAAATCAGCCGAGACGAACGAGGCCTTGTTGGCTTTGACGCCACGCAAGCAGGTATCTACAAACGAAGCGCCATCGCATTTAGTCACGTGAAAAATGGAGTCCGTCAAGACGGAATGGTCCAAACAAATGTGGGTCAGATTTGCGCCGCCGAAATTCGCTTGTTCTAAATAGGATCCCGACCAACAGGCGTCGCAAAGATAGGCGTTCTCAAACTGATAATGACTCCTTTTCACTGGCTTCCAAGCCGTATCGATTTGCGAAAGGATTGAGGCCGAGGTCGAAGCGTATTTCTCGAAGATACAACCCTTCAAAAAATCTGCGACAGCAGTATTGCCGCGCAATCGCTTGCTGACTTCGATTAACCGTTGGTCGCTGTGCAAACGCTGAAGGATGCTTTTGTTAGAATGTTTAAGGAGGTCGGCAAAACGATCCGCTTCGATTTCTAGGCGGAGTGATGAAATGCCTAAAAGCGACCTGTATACCGGGTCGTCGCTCAACAATTGTAGCTTGTCAAAAGACTGAGAGGCGAGGAGTTGGTCCGCAAGCCACTTCATCGGTTCGCCACCCCACAACGGGACGGTTGACGGCAACTTCACTCGAAGAAGTTTTTTTAAAATCTGGTGAAAATCCTTTTCCATTGGAAACCGAAGCATCGTCTCAATAATGCACCTCCAGAGTGAAAACCCACCTTGGACCAATGCGAAAAACTCGGGCTGAATTCGAGTGATAATGGAGGAGCACTCGCGGGCATTGGTTGCGAGCATGTACTGAATGACATCATCGCGATCCCATGGTGCAACCCATAGCGTGTACGAAGACGGAATTGTTTTGTCCGTATGAATGGAAACGCAACAGGAGTCATCGGCGTCGTCCCAAAAAAAGGATGGAGCGACATGAATTCTTGGATCATCGCGGTAAAAGTTTTGCAGATAAACGAGCGCGAACTCACATGCGACTCCGTCAAGCAGAACGCTATGCCGCGTCGCGGTCGACTGGATGCTCTCAATTGCGTCCGTAATAAGCACCCGTTCAGCCCCTTGAAAGACACTTGCCCGTGGTGCAACTAGATCGGATAGTTCAATCAATCTTTTGGCCCCCCAATCAGAGACAGTTCAGCATGTGTTCAACGGATTTCCTACGAAAGTCACCCTCCCTCTCCGGGCTCTCCGGGAGGGGCGGCCAACGGCCGGCAACGGCCGGGGAGGGTGAACTGATTTTCGCGATTGGCGTAGGCACCCAACCCTCCCCTCGCTTCACTCGACCCTCCCGGGGGAGGGTGACTAAACCGGGCGATCCCTCCGGGAGGGTTGCCAATCCGGACCGTCTCTTCGGTGAAGGAACATGATTTTATCACTTCCGCAATCAGCCTGTCAAAGATTTTGATTGGCGAAACGTGTGGACGAGCGAGGCCCTTCGCTCGTTGGGATTGCTGCAAAACCCGAGCGAGGACCTCGCTCAGCCACAAAAAACCAATTCGCAGCCTAGGCAATTCGCAGCCTATGAGAGAAAGGCGACAATGTTTCGCTCCTTAAGGTTCCAACTCTTTGGACGATTTTTTCTTTTTGGATTTTGCCTTGATCTTGAGTATCGGTGTCAATTCGTCGACGAAGTCTTGGGCGTCGCTGAAGCTCCGGTAGACGCTTGCGAACCTGACAAACGCAACTTGATCCACCTCCCTTAAGAATTCCATACACAAGTTCCCAATCTCCTCGCTGGAAACTTCCTTCTCGTAGTTATCTAAGATGTGCGATTCAATGTCGCCGACCAGTTTTTGAATCTCCTCCGCGTCGATTTTCCGCTTCCAGCACGCCGCTCGAAGTCCGCGCTCTATTTTGACACGGCTGAAGTCCTGATTGGTCTGGTCTCGCTTCCGAACTTGTAGCAACCCCTCGACTCGTTCGTAGGTCGTAAATCGTCGGCGGCAATGGTTACAAAAACGCCTCCGTCGAATCGCTTTGCCATCCTCAACGATTCTGGAGTCTCGAACTCCGTCGTTATCACTGTAACAATAGGGGCATCGCATGAATTATGCTGTCTGGAACGCTGAATGAAAGGAACAGAGCTTTCCGCCTATTTTCGCAGGGAGGCAACAATTGTTCAACCCGCGGCCCGTCGATTTAGACTTGGTCGAGTTCTTCACCCGCGGCTGTGGCGGGAGCTCGGTTTTGAGATCGCAAGGATTTGACTTGACGACTACAATTACAAGTCCTTTGGACGAGCGGCAGAGTGGATTATCCCAACCCGAAGCGAAAGCGAGGGACAATTTCGCAGGTCCGTCACTTACGTATCGGGTTATGATTAGTAGTTTTCACGTCGCCGGTCGCTAAATTGAACAAGTCGACGCACTGTGCGTCCATCAACCCGTAGAATCAATACCTATCATGTCATCCACCGAAGACTCCACCGCACCTAAAAAAGAATCGACAATGCGGTCCTCGCCAGCCATTCTCCCCCTTTTGCTCGCAGGCGTGTTCATGGTGGTTGGGATTTGCGTTCTGCTCATCATCGGGAGAGAAAAAGCTCGCATTGTCGGCCAAACCATCACTGAGATGGACATTCAACCTCTTCTCAATACCGAATCGCCCATCACCGAGGCGGACATGAAAGGCAAAGTCGTAGTCCTGCATTTCTGGGGCTATTGGTGTCCAGATTGTGTGAAGGAGCTTCCGGATTTTGTCAAAACGCAACGCGCTTACAGCCAAGATCCCGAGGTGCTTTTTGCGAGTATTTCCTGTAGCAACGACAACAAAGAAACGCCTGACTCCCTCAAGTTTTACACCAATAAATTCCTTCAAAAATTTGAAGGTAACGATCTCCCAGTTTACTCCGATCCCGTTGAATTCTCGAGATCGCGAGTTAGTCAACTGATGACCGCAGGTGGGTTCGCTTACCCCACGACGCTCGTGGTGGATGGAGCCGGAAGGGTCGTCGATGTGTGGCGTTCCGCTGTGCCCCCAAATGCATTGGCCAAAGCCATTGAAAAGGCAAAACTGGCCAGCAGAGACCAACGCTAACATGACTCAGCAAGCAAAGCCGACCATCGCCGTCACCCTAGGAGATCCAACCGGCGTTGGTCCTGAGATCATCGTCAAGTCGATTGCAAGTGGCCAACTGAATGCACATTGCAAGCCATTGGTACTGGGACGCCCTGCCATCCTTAAGCAGGCCGCACAAACTTCCTCAATCGATCTCGATATCGTGGAAGTGGATTCGGTCGATGAGTGGCTGACGAAGTCAAGTGCGCCAAGTTCCAAAGCGGTCCCGTCACTTTGGTGCCTTGTAACCGGGGACGCGGAAGCGGATGATGCTACCAAACCTATAGTTGATCGGCGCGGAGGACAACTTGCCTACGATTGCTTGGTCCGTGCGACTCAATTGGCCATGGAACGCCAAGTGGATGCGATCGTTACCTCGCCGTTGCATAAAGTTGCGTTGCATGCGGCTGGTCACGATTGGCCTGGACACACCGAACTCCTCGCTCATCTTTGCGGCATCAAGGAACATGCGATGATGTTGTACTTGCCACCTAGTCGCCCTCGTCACGGCGGTGCAGCAGGCTTCGGCGTTGTGCACGTCACGTTGCACATGGCACTCCGGGAAGTTTTTGAGCACCTTACCATCGCAAGCATCGGCGAAAAGATTGGACTTGCCAACGCGGTTTTCAAACGCATTCGCAAGTCGATGGGCCTAACCGGCGCACCCCGGATCGCAGTCGCTGGCCTCAATCCACATGCCGGTGAGAGCGGCCGTTTTGGTTCGGAAGAGCAATCCATCATTGCGCCAGCCGTCTTGAAGGCTAGGGAAAGTCAAATCGATGTGGTGGGGCCGCTGCCGGTCGATACGTTGATGCCCAGAGCAGTCGATGGTGGCTTCGATGCGGTGGTTGCCATGTACCATGACCAAGGCCACATCGCGTTGAAACTGTTGGATATGTTTGACGCAGTGAATGTAACGCTCGGGCTGCCCATTGTTCGAACCAGCGTGGCCCACGGAACGGCGCATGACATCGCTTGGCAAAACCGCGCGGAATCTTCGGGCATGATTCAAGCCGTCATGACAGCTGCGAGGCTAACCACGACTTGAGCTCACCGTTTCTCAACACGCTCTTGGTTTGTTCAGGGACCGCAGCCCTGGCAACTCTGCTTGGTCTGTCGCTCGCTCTGCTCACAGTTTGTTTTCGGGTCCCAATGCATCGATGGATGTCCACCATCGTGCTAAGCTTGATCCTGATACCCATCTATGTTCAAGCAACCGCATGGAGCGCGGGCTTTGGGGTCCAGGGATGGTTTCGATTGAGTCAGGTGTCGGCAGCTCTTTCTCCAAGTACCGCCATCGCTTCCGTCGTTTGGATTCATGCCATGGCGGCGACCCCCGTTTGCTTTTTGCTGTGTGCCTTGGGTGTCAAGCGTTCCTTCGATTCCAACTGCCGGCAAGCCCTGCTCGATTTCGGTCCGGGGTTCGCCACGTTTTCTGTGCTGATTCCGAAACTATGGCCCTGGACTGCGGCGGGCGCGATCTGGACGATCGCCATGACTGGAAACGATATGGTGGTCACCAATTTGTTTCAAGTGCCTACCATTACGGAGACGGTGTATCAACAAGTTCAATTCAATGAACTAAACAAATCCGCCATTGGACTCGCGTGTTCGTTTGCGATCGCAATCGGAATGACAGTGCTAGTTCTGGCTTGGCGATTTCAATCGCGAATCGGCGGCGAGAAGTCGGAGTCAACTTCTTCATGCGTTCAAGCGTTTGAACTGCGAGGCGTGCTTCGATGGCTGGGGGCGCTGCTTGGATGGGCGATCGTTTCGATGGTTGCGCTCATTCCATTTGCAAACCTGATCGTGAAAGCAGGCTATTTTGCGACCATGGACAACGGTGAGATTCGACGCGGTTGGTCGGCGTTGATGTTGGTTCATTCCATCGTACAATCGAAGACCTTTCTGAATGAGATCAGCTGGAGCGTTCAACTCAGTTTGTACGCGTCAGCGTTAGCGCTAGTGCTGGGTGTTGTGTTGGTCGGATGCGTGAAGGCTCAATGGTCCGCATGGCTCGCCATCGGACTTATGGCATTTCTGCTTGCACTCCCTGGCCCAATCATCAATTTGATGGTTATTTCACTCTTGGATCGACGGGAGCCAGCGTGGGTTGGTTTCCTCGCTGATCGCACTTTGTTTGGGCCGATTCTCGCGTTGCAAAGCAGGTGTTTGCCAATCGTGTTCGGAGTGCTGTGGCTTGCGAAACGGCGGTTCACTGCGAACAACGACCGGCTGTTGCAATTGGACAAAGGGCTACCTTACCTGACGCGAACGTGGATACTGATGAAGGCCATGTTGAATCCTTTGCTCGTTGCCTTGGTGGTCGCTTTCTTTGTGTCCTTCGCAGATCTATCGAGCTACCTGTTGGTTCAACCACCCCAAGTCACAACCGTGGCCATGCGAATGTTCGATTTGCTGCACTATGGCATCAAGAATCGAGAATCCGGCTTGGCCTTGACATTGGTGATCGCTAGCGCGATTCCGACCTTGCTCTTGGTTCGGCGTTTGGATGGGTAAGGCCGTGAGAGTTCCATTGGGAGAGCGAGGCTCCTGCCGAACTTGGCTTTGGTTCGGCAGGAGCCTCTCCCTCCCAGCATAATCAATGTTGCCGCTCGCCTTAGCTTCAGACGCCCACCCTCTCGCCGCAGCCAAATTCTACGTGGCGTCGCCAGACTCGAGCAACTTCTTAAGATTCTTGGCTGCGTCCCGCGTCTGCTTCTTGAGTCCTAAACGAATCAGCGGCGACATGAGCTTGCCAGCAAACGTCTTGGGGGTGATTTCAACCATGTGGGTGGTCAACGTTTCGCCCGCCTTGGCACTAACGCGCAAGTCGACGGAAACATCGAACATGCTGTCGTTGTACAAGCAATGCAACCTCTCACCCGGAACACGCGCGAGGATCTTGCCTGACATTTCGGCTTGCTTTCCCCCTTGTTTGTAAACATATCGGAGATTGTCTCCAACCACGTTGGGACCATCCCCTTCCTTCGTCAAGGAGACGCAGGGAGGTAGCCAATCGGCGGTGAGAGACAAGTTGTCAATCGCGGCGAAGGCGCGTTCTGGTGTGGTTCGAATGATTTCTTCGTGCTGAAATTGTATTGGCATCGGATCCAACCATCCTTTCGTGGCAAGTCGTTTGGGAAACCCAATTTGGTATCCAAGTCTAGCAGATGGATTGTTCGAATAACACGGGACACGTAGGTCAGATCGTGCCGAATCCAAATAGGTTTCGGAATCGCACCGCCGGATACTTGCAATGGATCTACTGAGACCTTACCTTGGTTCATTCCTCCATTTCATCACCCGGGAGTCACGAACGATGCCGATCGTAAATGTTTTTGTGGTGGACGTCACAACTGCCGGGTACCCAACAGGGACCAATTATGTTCCGAATCGCCCGGATGTTGTAACGGTTCAGGTCGGCGATCGCCGTTGGCAACCGTCGGACATCGCGTATGAGATACTCGCCAAAGTCTCAGAGCGCGGAGTTACAACACGAATTGGAAAACTTCATCTGGCGTCGCATGGCAATTCGGGTGAGCTGTTTATGGGCAGCGGCATTGATATCCATAACGTCAACGGACTGTCCATTCTGGCGGGACACCTAGTGGAAGCGGGGGCGTTTTCGGCAACTGTCTTGATTCATGGCTGTGCTGTGGCGAGCAACGTTGCAGTCGAGGATGGTTGCATAGACCGTTCGATTCCTGGCCGTTCGGTCCTCCGCCCCGTCTGCCTGCCAACTCCAGGTCGTGGTGCGACGGATCCCACTGGTTGGGCCATTTCGGGCGGGGACTTGTCGCTTCGGATTCGGAGTGGTCGGGGCTACCGGTTTCTCGCCGCAATGGCTCGAACGGTGCGAGTATCGGTTCGAAGTGCCGTCCATGCGCAAAACGTCGATCGTGTGGGCCAAACCGGATGGCGAATCGAAGGTGCCCATATGACCGTTCGTACCGATGGGCACGGAACGCTTGTCGATACAGATGGCAACATTGGGATTTCATCGCAACCGGGTGTCTATGAGTTTTAATGTTCGTTGGAGTGGATATGAGAAGGCAACCACATATGTGAAAATCTTACTCGCCCAAGTCGACTGGATAGTGGGCGGCCAAGGCCACAAGGCCGAAAAGAATGCCTGTTCGAACCCTCCACATACTTGCCCCTTCCTTCATCTAAGTAACCAAAATGCAGTGCATTCAGTTGTTAGCGGTTCTGCTGTCCGTAATTCTTCCGGCTAGCCTCTTGGCGGACACAACAGAGTTGAAGTTTGTGGTCAACACATCTCAACCAGTCGCCAAGGAAGACAAGCTGTTCTTGGCAGGAAATACGGCCACGCTTGGTAATTGGAACCCAAGCGGCCTCGTGCTTACTCGCAAGTCCGATACTTCCTTTGAAGTTTTGGTGGAACTCGAAATTGGAGAAAACATTGAGTTCAAGATTACGAGGGGAACCTGGGAAACGGTGGAAAAGGATGCTGATGGAGAAGAGATTGCTAATCGAACCGCTACAGTTCAGAAAGGCAAAGGTATTGTTGTCGGTATTGAGTCATGGGCTGACGAACGCTCAAAACCAGGTCGGTCAAGCGTGGTCGGTACCCTCGAGCTGCGCCGGATCGCTTCCATTGAACCCACGCGACTGGTGCGAGTATGGCTCCCGGCTGGGTATCAAGATTCCAATCAATCGTATCCGGTACTCTATTTGCTCGATGGGCAGAACGTCTTCGATCGAGCCACGTCGGCTATCGGTGAAGAATGGGGCGTCGACGAAACACTCACCGAATTGATCGAAAGCAAAGCCATTCTGCCGATGATCGTTGTCGCTATCGACAACAGTTCTAAACGCGTGGATGAGTACACTTGGATTGCCGACGGCGAGAGCAACCGAAAACGTGGCGGCAATGCGGAATCGTTTGCGAAATGGATCGCTGACGAGCTAAAGCCTCAGATAGACCGTGAGTATCGCACGCAGTCTAAACGAAACTCGACCTGGATAGGAGGCTCGTCTCTCGGCGGTTTATTCTCGTTGTATGCTGTCGTACAACATAGCGAAACGTTTGGTTGTGCCATTGCTATGTCCCCATCACTGTCGTGGGGTAACGATGGCATCAATAGCTGGATCGATTCGAACCAAGATCGCATTACGAAACCGACTCGCGTTTGGGTGGACTTCGGAGGCAAAGAAGGAACGACTGAAAATGGAGCGAGAGAAAACGTGGAGCGATTCGAGCGATTTCAGAGAACACTCAGCACACTAAGTCAAAAACAGAACAGTAACTTCACGGTTGGAGGACGATTGTTTCCTGACGCGAAACACAACGAGTCAGCATGGCGAGAACGGTTTGCCGAAGCAATTCAGTTTATTGCAAAGTAAGATCACCAAAGGGACGCAATGCTGTAGCCACGGTCGCGAGCCCGTGGTCGTTGTATGCATCGGGGGAGGTCCTGTTTGCGAAACCGGAAAGTTGGTATTGCAGCAAGTTCGATTGTGCGGATTTCGCCTATTTCCGCTCGAGCTTCTCCATGGCGATTCGTAGCGAACTCGGTAGCCCCGGACTTGGTTGCCCCAGATTTGTTGTCAAAATCGGTTTGTTCTTAATCGGTGGTTTCTTAATCGGTGTTTTCCCAAGCGCTGTTGGCTTGGATTTGGTTGCTTTGGCTACGGTTGTTTTATTGGTTGTCCGTTTTCTTTCGGCTAGCTTTGTCGGTGGTGATACATCCGCTTGCACTTTGGCTTTGACGTTCTTTTTGAGCGTTGGTTTTTCAGTCGGTTTCCTTTTGGCGGGTTTCTTTTTGACTGCCGATTCAGTTGGTTTTGCGGCCGAAGCCAGATCGATTCCGAAAAGGGAACTAAGGTCATCGTCAGCGATGACCGCGTTTTGATTCTTCGACTTGTTGGTACTTGTTAAGGAATCGCTCAACTGAGAACTTGAAACGGCCTCGGAAACGAGTTCGCTCTTGTCGACCCCGCGAAGCGTGAACAGCAGTTCGGGATTCGTATCTAGCCGGTTCCCTACCCCATACATGACGGCAGCTAGATGCTTGCAAAGCCCCGCTGAGTCCGGGCAGCTGCACCGAAGCTTGATCTCTTTGGGCTGTGGAAACATTCCCGCTATCGGTGCTGTCAAGCACTTCATAACCGAATCGCTTAGCTTCCCTCGCAGCAAGTCCATGATCGAATGGATGGACTGCGCGCATTCCGATTTGATTTCCTTCCAGTGCTTCGCTTGTATCGTTGAAATCTCGATTTTAATACGGTACAAGCTTGAACCGCTCACCATGGCAGTGATGGTCCCCTTTTCGATTTGCAGATCTAGAATCGAACCGTTCCTTGCGTAGGTTTTTCCTCGAGGCAGCCGGTTGGAATAGTCGCTGTAATTCTGACACTTCTCGGCGAACGCCACCACTAAATGGGCAAGATAGCAAATTGATCTAGACATGAAAGAGCCTGCGCCTTCCTAATTGGGTTTCTAACGACTCACTTGAAAGGACGCAGGCATGGATGCCGAAACACCCACACGC
>JANMLD010000203.1:0-19230 GCA_031372345.1 Pirellula sp. | reverse complement strand
CGGGAGGGAGAGGCTCCTGCCGAACCAACGCCAAGCTCGGCAGGAGCCTCGCTCTCCCATTGAGACCCTTGGCAGGTAGTTTTTATTCTGCTGCTCGCCTGAGCACTGCGTTGCTGCCGTTGCTGCCGAGCGCGGGGCTGCCGAGCGCGGGGCTGCCGAGCGCGGGGCTGGATATTTCAGTGCCTTCTTCGCTTCCATTCTCAAGATTTCAAGTTCTGGGGAAAGCTCTTTGCGCTCTAAACCTTTGGCCGCTGGACCGAACGGTAATAAATCCCAAGCTGCGACGAAGTCGAACCAGGAGCCACGCGGATCGTTTGGCAACCAAAAACCATAGGCCCCGAAAATAACGTGATAACCGTGGATCATCGTAGGTCTCCATTTCGTCCAACTCGTTTAACCGCGTGCCCAACGGGCCGCGCTCGGCACTGCAATCTCCGCCCAGCGCGGGGCGTTATCAAGCCAGCGCGGGGCGTTGGCCACGCGGTTAAACGATTATACGGAATCGGTCAAAGGGGGCGGCCATTCGATTGGGCCTATTTCATGTAGACTATACTCTCCATCCCCTTGCTATTTTGTTCCCCTCCTTTCACTTCATGGACCAGCTGAATGAATCATTTCCGTTTTTCGATGTTGATTCGACTGCTTTTGACCATCGTTCCTTGCTTTGCCTGGTTGCTTTCGGCGTCCGTTTGTGAGTCAGCCGACAAACCGAACATTTTATTCCTCTTCGCCGATGACTTCACGTACGAAGCGATTTCGGCCTTTGGTTATACCGACATTGAGACTCCAAATCTCGATCGTCTTACAAAACAGGGCACGACATTTACGCATGCCTACAACATGGGTTCTTGGAGCGGTGCAGTATGCGTTGCGAGCCGCAACATGTTGCTTACCGGACGAAGTGTTTGGCGAGCCGAAGCGATCTCGAAATCAACTGAGGACGAACGAAAGGCAGGCCGGCTTTGGCCTCAGCTACTCAAGTCCGTTGGCTACGATACTTACATGACCGGGAAATGGCACATCCAAGCGAACCCAGAACTGACCTTTGATGTTGCGCGACATGTTCGTCCCGGCATGCCTGGAACCAGGGAGTCCGCCTACGACCGCCCCAAGGTTGGTGTGACGGATACTTGGTCGGCTTCCGATACGTCGCTTGGCGGCTTTTGGGTAGGTGGCAAACACTGGTCCGAAGTCGGAGCCGATGACGCAATCGATTTCATTGAAATGTCCAAAGGAAAGCCCAACCCCTTTTTCATGTACATCGCTTTCAACGCACCGCATGATCCACGGCAATCGCCGCAAGCGTTTTTGGACAAATACCCCGTAAATCGCATCAAGCTCCCAGCCAGTTTTTTGAAAGAGTATCCTTACAAGGATGCCATCGGTTGTGGCCCCGATTTGCGAGATGAAAAGCTGGCACCCTTTCCACGAACCGAACATTCCATTCAAGTTCATCGGCGAGAGTACTATGCGCTGATCACGCATCTGGATCAGCAAATTGGACGTATCTTAGAGTCTCTCGAAAAGTCTGGGAAAGCAGATAACACGTACATCTTTTTTACTGCCGATCATGGACTCGCTGTCGGCAACCATGGGCTGGTTGGGAAACAAAACATGTATGACCATAGCATCCGTGTTCCGTTTGTCGTTTCGGGGCCGTCGGTTAAGCCGAATCTCAAGATAGCGGCACCGATCTACCTGCAAGACGTCATGGCGACGACTTTGGAGCTAGCTCAGGTATCCAAACCCTCGACTACGGAATTTCATAGTCTGCTCCCTTTGATTCGGGGCGAAACAAGCGTTTCGAAATACGATGCCGTCTACGGTGCGTACTTGCAATTGCAGCGATGTGTCATTGCTGACGAATGGAAACTAATTGTTTACCCAACCGTTGGAGTCACGCGATTATACGATCTCAAGACGGATCCCCAGGAAATGCGTGACGTCGCTAGTGATCCGGTGAATTCCGATCGTAAACAAAAGCTCTTCACGCAATTGCAGTCGTTGCAGGTTCAATTAGGCGATTCGCTCAGACTCAAAAACTAGTCAGCGAGGTCACGCCATCGTATAACCGCGTGCCCATCGGGGCTCGCTGTCGTTTAACCGCGTGCCCATCGGGCCGCGATGACCGTAAATCGCGGGGCGATGCCCACGCGGTTAAACGACGTGTTAGAATGGTCCAACTTACCCACCTCAGTCCCCTCCTTGAAAGTCATTCCAATGCTACGATCTCTTTGCTTGTTTTCCTTTGCATTTTTGCTGTGCGTCGCCCCAGCCAATGCGTTCGCTCAAGATGCGGCCAGAACTTCGACGACCATTGTTCCTGGCGCTCGCATCGCAATCATCGGCGACTCGATCACCGAACAAAAACTCTACAGTAAATTCATGGAGGCGTACCTGCTGGCCTGTTCCGGGGTACCTGACGTGCATGTGTTTCAGTTCGGTTGGAGCGGTGAACAAGCTGGCGGATTTGCCGCTCGCTTGGAAAACGACTTGACCGTTTTTAGTCCCACCGTCGCGACGCTTTGTTACGGCATGAACGATGGCTCCTACCAACCGTACAACGAGGAAATTGGAAAACGATACGAAAACAACATGCGAAAGGTCCTTGAGAAGATGGACTCCTTAGGAGTCAAATCGATCGTGGTAGGTTCGCCAGGGGCAGTAGACACGCATTTCTTTCGTCCCGGACAGTCGATGGGCGACAAGCCTTCCCACATCGCTTACAACGACAACCTCACTCATTTGCGTGACATCGATCGCAATTTAGCTAACGAGAAAAAGCTATTGTTCGCAGACGTTCACTCGGCCATGTTCGACGCTATGACCAAGGCCCAAGCGGCACTCGGAAAAGAATACGATGTTTGCGGTCGCGATGGTTTCCATCCAGGAAACAATGGGCAACTTTTGATGGCCTATGCGTTTCTCAAAGGGCTCGGACTCGACGGCAAAATTGGCGAAGTGAACGTCGATTTGAAAGGAACCAACTCGGCTTCAAACGGTCACAAAGTGCTTGGCAGATCCGCCGGAACCGTTGAGCTAGAGAGCACGCGCTGGCCTTTCTGTTTTCAAGGAGACGAAAAGTCCTCCAGTAGTACCCGCAGCATCTTGCCATTCACTTCGTTCAATTCCGATTTGAATCGCTTCGTATTGAAAGTGAAAGGGTTAGAAGCTACCCACGCCACCGTAAAATGGGGGAACGCAGAAAAGAAGTTCACGCGTGAACAGCTTGCTGCTGGCGTCAATTTGGCCGCCGAGTTTTCGGAGTCGCCCTTCGACGGTGCGTTTCAAAAACTACTCGATGCGATTGCGGTCAAACAGAATTTTGAGACGTACATGATCAAGACGATTATCACCGACTTCCGATCGTTCCCGAAGGAAGTGATTGTTGACGCTGATCTTAAGCAAGCCATGAACGTATTCCGGAAGAGTTTTTTGGCGAGCCAACAACAACTGGATGCAAGCGTTCAGAAATCGCTCGTTCCGGTAAAACATACGTTGCAAATCACACCCGCAAGCTGAGCGACGGCACGCTTAGGTTAGCGGAAGATTGACATCTACCAACAGAGTCTTCATGTGGGAGCGCCAGGTCCTGCAAACATGTCTTCATCGACTTTGTACAACCCATTCATGACTCGGGAGGGTGAGGCGGGGGAGGCTCCTGCCGAACCATGGCGGCGCCAGCTCGGCAGGAGCCTCGCCCTCCGTGTAAATGCGAAGCCGCAGCTCGCCTTAGACATGCTTTCTCGCAAGTTCATCGAGCAACATGTCCAACTCATGACCGCTGTCTAGTTGCTCGAAATCGGATCGGTACGTCGCGACGACCGAAATGGCCAACCCTAGTTGGTTGTTTTCTTCGTCACTTCCACGTGGTGCGATCCATTGTGACATAGCAGCATCCTTTACCAAGTCTTGAACTGTTGACGAATGAATCTTGTCCCAATCGTCTTTGTCCCAATCGTCCTTTGTTCGTCGCAAATCCAGATCCAACAGGACCGCAATGCTCGTAGAGGATGCATGGATCGCGTCGTAGACTACGTCGTAGTCGGATTCTCCTTCACCGACGCCGCTGGAGGAACGAGCATTTAAGTAGTTGACAATCGTAAGAACGTCTAAAGGTGATAAATAACGGTCTCCGTCGACGTCGAGGTACAGGCCTTCATCGACGGTGTAACCGGCGATGGTGCGTGTGAAACCGACTTGGGAGCCGCCCAAGTTGATGGCGTTGATGACGACCAAGACGTCAAGCGGAGAGATGGTACCGTCATTGTCGGTGTCCATCGAATAGTGGGGATTGAAGCCAAGCGAATCGGCGCCGGTTGACGGTTTCCATCGTAAAGAGGCACCCGTCATTCGTTCGAGGATGATCTGTTCGGCTGGTGGCGTCGATGCCAGCAGGTGGATCTTGCTCGGGAATCGCAAGCCCCGTTCGCCAAAGTTGTAATTGATGGCTACCGTGTTATTCGCCAACGCCACCTGTTCAAATTGGTCATTGTGGAGTGTTCCGCTTGATGGCGTACCCAACGTATCGATTCCATCCAAGAAATCGGCTGGATGAGATTCGGTGATCGTGTAAACGCCGTCGGGCAAATTCACGAAGACGTAGGTACCATCTACACCGGTAAAGGTCGTGCTACTTGCAGTACCACTTAGGGTGACCTGCACATTTGGCACGACCAGCTCTTGAGGATCGCGGCGTCCGTTGTTATTGACGTCTAGGTAGACGATTCCACCGATCGAATTCAGCGATGGCTTCGGCCTCAGATGCTCGCCGAAATCGTACCCGGTTCCCACCACTGTGCCATCGAGGACAATGGAGTTGAAACCATCCGCGACCACGGTTCCGCCTCGATTGCCGAGCGTCTCGTCCCCGTCGTCGTACGGTGTTGGTTGGACCTCGAATACGTTGTAGGTACCGGCTGGCAAGTTGCCAAAAAAGTACCGGCCCGCGTCGTTGGTGAAGACGCTTCGTACGACACTACCGGAGAGTCGGATTTCTACTTGTTTGAGTCCGGGCTCGCCACCATCGCGTGTTCCGTTGCGATTCATGTCGATGTAAACCAATCCGGACAAGGAACTGTTGGCCGCAACCACCAAACGTTCGCCGAAATTGTAATTGGTGGCAGCCACATTGCCGGTCAAGTTCAATCCGACAAAGCGGTCGTTCTCTAATAACCCGAGCGCAGGCGTACCCAGCGTGTCCCGTCCATCGTCAAAACCGGCTGGCTGTTGCTGACTGACGGTGTAGGTACCACTGGCGAGGGTCGTAAAGCGATACGCTCCGTCGTTGCCCGTGACGAAGGTCTGATTTGAGGTCCCGGTGAGTTCGATGACCGCTCCCCGAATGGGTTGTTCCCCTAAATCCAAGAGTCCGTTGTCATTAGCATCGACATAAACGAAACCGGAAATGGAATTCGTTTGCGGTACGACGATTTCTCGCTCGCCAAAGTTGTAATGGATGGCGGCGATATTGCCGGTCAAGTTCAAACCGACAAACCGATCGTTTTCCAAGGTTCCAAGAACCGGTGTGCCTTGCGTGTCTCGTCCATCGGAGTATCCTGCGACCTGATTTTGCGTCAGTGTGTATACCCCGTTGGGGAGCGACGCAAAGCTATAACTGCCATCCGTGCGAGTGTTCATCGACAGGTTGACCGGCCCGGTGATGGTCACCGCAGCTCCACTGATAGGTAGCTCGCCGGAATCGAAGATGCCGTTGTCGTTGGCATCGACGTACACAAATCCACTAATGGAATTGGTCGCGGCAACGATGATCGCTTGCTCGCCAAAGTTATACCCGGTCAATGCAATGTTGTCGGCCAGGACGATATTTAAAAATCGATCATTCTCAACAGTCCCCGACACGGGTGACCCTCGCGTATCGCGTCCGTCATTGAATCCGACGGGTTGCGTTTCGGTGACCGTATAAGTTCCATCAAGGAGATTATCGAAACGATAGGCACCGTTGGCGCCAGTATTTACCGTTCGAGATGCGCTACCCGACAGAGTGACAATCGCTCCGTTGATTGGCTGTTCGCCTAGGTCAAAAGTGCCGTTGTTATTTGAGTCGACGTAAACGAAGCCAGCGATCGAGTTTTGGGTGTTTTCGCCTTCTGGAATGATAATTCGAGCCGAACTGCTAGGTACCCCGAAGCCGATCAAATCGAATGCGAGTGTACCGTTGGTCCCTTGTGGAAGCGCACTGATATCCACGGTGACCAATATGGGTTTGGCCAAATCCAGCTTTCCGTTCGTGAGCACGGTGCCAGCGACGGTTATACCGGCACCAGCATAGTAAGTTCCGTCGCGCTGTATATTCAGCAGACCATCGGTCTTGCTGAGGCTGCTAATGCGACTGAAAAAGCTCTTGTTTCCACCGGAAGCTTGAGTTGTCAAGGCAACTTCAAAGGCATCAGGCGGTTGCTCCGTTCCGTTATCGCGAAGCAACAGATCTCGGATCTCAAACTTGAACGAATTTTTGGATGGATTCAGTGCATACGTCCGCGTCGCGTTGGAAACCAGTAGTTGATGTTCGCTGAGCAGAATATCAGAACCGTCAAGTTGCCCATTACCTCGGAAGGCCCAAGTATTGGTAGGTTCCCCCAAGCCGGGATTCGACTGAACCAGGATGGGGTCCTGCGAACCGGCATTGTTGTTCGGAGTGACTTCAAACACTGGACCAACAGGATCGGGCGCTGCGGCATTGCCAATTCTCGGATTCCCGTCGGAGTTTCTCAATTTGACAGCTGCTATCCGCCGCTGCATCTCTGCAACAGCCGCCGCAAGGTCGAGACGGGGATAGTACCGATAGGTATTGGGAACATTATCATCTTCGTCATCCCCATCGAAAATCATCTTACCGGTAGAACGCAAGAGATCCCGGATTTCATTGGGAGTAATCGATAGACCTGCCTGATCCGCAAGATTGCGTAGGACAGCCGCAGCGTTTGAGACAAAGGGAGTTGCAAACGAAGTTCCATGGACGTATGTCGGCTGACCGTTTAGTCCTAGCGTTTGGATGTGTCCACCGGGCGCCAAAATATCAAGTCCTGAATCGCGTTGTGAAAAAGCTGCCACGCGATCAAGGCCAGTACCGAAGTCGATAGCACCCGACGACGATCGGAAAGCGCCTACATCTTGAGTCCAAACCGCACCTACTGCTGTCACATACTGACTGGCAGCCAACGTATTCAAGCCTTCGACGGACGAAGGTCCGTAACCATTGCCTGCAGCCACAGCGATGAACACGCCTGCTTGATTGAGCGCTCGGAAGAGGGGTTCCAGTTGAGCGTAGGGTTCCAGTTTCGCGCTGCTTCCAAAGCCTAACGATAAATTGATAGAAACGATGTTATAAGTGCGATGATTTTCGAGCACCCATCGCAAAGCCGCTTCAATGTCGGAAGTATCGGAATCGCCAGTAGGATCGTGGCTGGTTTTCAGAACGACGATCCTGGAGCTTGGGCCGTTAGAGAAACGATTGTCTACGATCAGCGCACCGACACTCGTTCCATGTCCAATCAAGTCGGTGGGGTTGGAATCACCGTCGCCAAAGTCTGGCCCGTTCTTCACGGCCGACGAGAAGTCATGAATGGACTGGCTGAACCCCGTATCGATGACGGCGGTATAGTAGTTTTCCATGGAAAGGCCAGGAACCACGAGTGCGGAAACGGCATCTCGTAGTTGCGTATCTTCGAGACGCAAATTACTTGCGGATACAGGGGCAGACGGTTGCCCGCCGCTTTCACTCTGAGGATTGGCAACCGTTGAGGCACGGAAGTCCTGAACCATTTGATTCCAATAGCTGGCACGCTGCATGTTCGTACCAAGAAACTGCGCGCTATGCGAGTAATTATCATCGTCTCCAAAGGAGAATTGGCGATTTGTAAACCCTGAGACGGTCGTTCGCCCGAGCGGTAAGGTCTTGTATTCGTGGGCAAGGGCAAATATTTCATAGCGATCGTTGATATTGCCTGTACTGTTTAATTGGTTGCCGATCCCGCCGATCATCTGACCGCATCCGAATTCCAAAAGTCCAAACGGAATGCGATACCAACCTGCTGGTCGCGAACTATCGAACCAACAACTCAGATTGATATTGGCTGACTCTGAGTAGGTATTGCCTTTGTAAGTCCAATCGTAATTCTCTGGATCGCTTGGCGTCCGTTGTTTTCTGTTGTCCGGCTTGAAGTATTGATTCAATACCCATTTCGTGAGTGCGGGGTCGACCGGATTGTAATAATTGAATTTCGCACCAGCCGATAGACTTTGGAAATACGATCGTCCTGAGTCGAGGTAATTGCTCATGATCTCGGGTGTGTTCCAGGATGCACCATAATCCAGCGTGTGAATTGGAACGGAGCTGTCGTAGGCGTTTGCCGGCGTTGCGGCTTGGGTCGCAACGTAGGTATCGACGAGATTGGATCTGCCTGACTCGGCGGCTTTGCGAAGCGCTTCACCGACTACGATGTTTCCCATGCTATGGGCAAATACATTCAAGTCATCGTTGGGGCGTTGGCTGCGGAGTGTTTGCAATGTGCTTAATAGAGCATCGCTCGATTTCCACGCGATCATTTCGCTGCGATCGTAATTACCTTGGTCGAACGCGATCGAGTTGAACGGATTCAACGGTAGATAGGACGTGTCGGTCCAATCGGTTGGCCAACTGAAAAAACCGAAGGATCCTGTGTAGCCTTGCCAGAAAAGTCGTTTGAGCGCGGTTTCGGCAAAGCTTTCACGTTCAGCGGGTTGCATTCGCCATCCATGAACGAATAAAGTGTAGTCCTTGTCGGGCTGTGCGTTGCTCGCTACCCCCGCGCCGTAGTCCTCGGCAGGGATCGATCCGCTAGTCACAACGCCTTTCGGGGCCAGGCGTCCGGAAATCTGCGATTGATGCAGTTCGGTGGCTGTTTGAGTGGGTTCAACGTAAAGCGCATTGCCTGCGGTGAAGTGATTGTAGAGCGCATCCACATCGTCGATTGCAATAAAACTGCGATCGCCCCCCATAACCGCGTCGGAAGAGAATGTCCCAGTGCTCTTCACAAGGCTCACTTTGATTGCACCCGAGCCTGCTCGGTAGCCTTCCAAAAGAAATTGCAAAACATCGGAGTCTCGGAACTCGCTGCTTTCGAGCGTGATTTGGTTTCTGAAACCCAGGGACTTGAATTCAGCGTTACTTCGTGTCTGTGGTCCTTGATCCCCGTAAAGATACTGCGTGCCAAGTTGTCCTGTCCGGTCACGGAAGACATGAACCGTGTAATTTAGCCCAGGAAACTCAAGCTTGACGGAATACTCGCTGCCAAGTTTATCTAGCAATGAGGCGGTTACCTGAAAAGCGATAAGATCCTCGAGGTCGCGGTCAGAATTGATTTCGGTTCCGATGCCGTCAGGCGTGCTGTCGAAAAAGCTGGCGTCGTCGCTGGCGTTAAAGTCATCGCCGCGATCGGTATCATTATTGATCCAGAAAGACTGCGGATGATCTTTGGAAGTCAAATCTTTGAATCGATGGTTTACCCGCGAAGCCGAACGGTCATCGAAGGCCACGGTAAGATCGATAGCGGTGATTCGCGTGGTATCGGTAAAGGCGAAGCCGACGGGGCCACTTCCGTCGGGATCGATGGCCACGATAATCCGTTCCTCAGCCAGAGATTGGCTTGCGACCAAGGCCTCGAGATACAGCACAGCGGTTTGCTTGCCGTTCATCAATCGGAAATTCAATTGGCTGTAGGTGTAGGTGTTTTGCGGATTGATGTAATCCTGGGTCGAACGCAGTTGATTCCCATCTTTAAGCCAAAGTCGGAATTTGCCAGTCGAACCAGGCGCGTAGCTCCACGGTGACTTGAAAGTACCATCACCGTTCTCCTGGACGCGTTCAGGGTCCGCCGCATCGTAAGTAAACTGCAATTTGGCCTGTTGCGGATTCTGAAGACGCGGTAACTCGATGAGCACAGGTACAAACTTCGTCTCTTCGCTCGATGAAATGCTTGGGTTGTCACCGCTGTACGTTCGGAGACCATCTGCATAGTCCGGTATGCCATCCCCATCCGAATCGCCGTGCGAGGTGACGATGACTTTTCCAGGTTTCTTGTACGCTCCCGATTCATCTTTGCTCGGATTCTTCTCCGCACGTTCGGCATCCGTTCTATCGGGCATGTCGTAGCCGTTGTTGTTGTCGGCATCAGTCTGAAGGATAGGGGTCGTAACCGTAACTCGAACGCTGTCGACGCCATCGAACGAAGCCGTTGTTCCGCTTCCCTTGCCCAAAAGCACATCAATCTGTGTGGTTGGATCAAAATTCGGATTGCTCTGGTCTGCCTCCGAGATAGGGACCCCTTCAACAAACAACGTGATCGAGCGATTGCCATTGGAAAGTCCTAGCGCTGAGGCCGAGTAGACGCGGTTGTTAGCGGCATAGCTCTCGATGTAGTCTGTTTGTGAATTTCGAACGACATTCCCATCCTTTTTCCAGATCCTGATTCTCCCTTCGGCTGGCGAGTAGCCCGTAAGAAAATTTCCTCTAACCTCAGCCGGAGAAGATCCTTTGTAACGGAAGGCAACTACTGTCGAAGAAGAGATTTCAATGTTCTCTGGGATTTCGACAACGAGTTGGGCGAACTTGTGCGAGCTTATTTCGTCGCTGTTATTTACGGAAGAGTTATCGTAGCCATCCAACCAGTCGGGCGTACCATCGTCGTCTGCGTCGCCTAGGCCACTATCAATCACCTTGCCCGGTTGGCCAGGGATGTTGCGAATCGGATAGTCCTTGCCCAAGATACTCAAGTCCAATTCGGTATCGTTATTCGAATCAACAAACGCTCTAATCGCCGGAACATGAGCCAAAAGAATTGCTTTGCTGTTGCCTCGTTTGGCCACGAATAGCACATCGCCTTTGCTATTTAAGCCGTCATGCGTCGACAATTCCGAGATGGCACCAATGCCTGGTACGATTTGTCCAACGTAGGCAATCGTGCTGATTTGGTCGGTCGTGAATTTCGAACTACCGCCTTGAACTGACGGTGGATTCAAAAGCACTTGTGCGGCTTGTAATCCGTAGACAGGGCCAGGCGTACCTGAGGCCACGGTCTTGCCGGCAAACTGAACATAGTAACGAGGTATGGACCCGACGCCAATCACATTGAGATCGGTATCGGCATGCGAGACGTTGACTTGAGCATCCAAATCAATGAGGGTAAGACCGCCAACGTCTTCTTGACCATTGGTGTCGAATCGATTGTTGTTATTGACGTCATCCCATTGTTCACCAGGATCCAGGCGACCATCACGGCTTGTCCCAGCTATTTTTTCCAACAGACTTCCATCGGGTCGGGCAATAAAAATGCCGGTGCCAAGCGTGCTATGCACTCCTGCAAAGGCAACGGCGCTTCCATCATCGGCAATCGATGCGTTATTACCAATCCGAGTGAAGCCGTTGGATATTCTTCCAACGGAGTTCCAGCCAGCCGTATAGGATTGTACGGCTCCGTTGCCCACGGCAACCAGAACACCGTTGTCAGCGATACGCGTTGGCAACTGCCCGCTGTTGGGGCCTGCGCCGAGGTAGGGAGTTCCAGCATTGAATGCCGTCGTCACATAGTCGGCGTTACCATGTTGGATTGATGTTCTGGTGTTGAATACATATTGAGGTTGCGAATTGTTATTTAGACTGGCGGCGGTATTGGGGTAGACGATGGAAAAGGGGGACTTGGTATCGAACTTGGACGGGTAGTAGCCGGCCCAAACTGGGTTGTAAACAATGACTGGCGGGCGAGCCAAAGTGGCGAGCGCTTCGGCCATCGCTATTACTCCAAACGGCCCGGGTAAGAGCGCTCCTAAGAGCAACGCACTGCCCAGCGGCGATACTCGAATCAAGCCACCCCCAAACGGATCGATCAAAGCGCCAATCGATTCAAGTCGCAGGCCGGCTCCATAAAGTCCGGTGTCGCCCATCGCGACCAACTTGGTGGTCTTGCCTGACCGCGGACGCGTTGCATCCCATGTCTCAAGAAAGGTCAGCGGAATGACATTCGATAAGCCTTCCTGTCCGATAAACAGGATGTCGCCCAAGACGGACTTGGCGTAAAGAACCCTTTGGGCCAAGACCTGTTGGTTGTCATTGATTTGCACGTAGTCGCCGAATCGCATCGATGGCGAGTTGTTCAGGTCGAGTGGATTTGCCCCTGGTACTGGGTGATTGATGATCGGGTGCATCAACTCTTTGGGGGCCGCGCCGACCTGAAACGTATTGACTCCATAGACATTCGAATAACCGCCTGACTGCGCCGTAAATGCTGCCCAGCCGTTGTTGTTGAGCGAAATACCGTCACCAATCGAGCTGTAGGTTCCAGCGGGGACGACGACTTGGTACTCGAACGGTGGCAATGTAGGAGATGACCCCTCAGATTCGCTGCCTGGAATTCTTGGCACCCGGGACGAACTCACGGGCGGATTGCCAGCGATAACCGTCAGACGCACCGTTGCCGACGTCGTCTCGCCAAAGCGATCGCTGACTGTGTAAGTAAACCAGTCGTCGATTCCAGGATTGGGCGTTGCTTCTGCAATCAGTGCCTGGGTTGTTGTCGGATCGTAGACAAAGCTCCCGTCGGAATTAATGGTAACTCGGGCGCCCTTGTGCGAAAGACCACTCTGGGCCGTCACCATCAGTCGATCATTCTCATCTGGATCGAAGTCATTTCTAAGCACGCCCGCGAGTGCAGGGATGCTTAGTTTTCGATCAACACGAGTTACAAATCCAACGTCATCGTGCACCGTGGGTGCATCGTTTTTGCCTGCGATCGTAATCATCGCTCGGCCGGTGCTGCTCGCCAGACCATCGGTCACTCTATAAAACAACTCGTATTGCGCGGTTTCACCTTGACCAAGCTGATTGAAGCTGCCCCGCGTATCAAAGACGAAATTGCCATCAGGAGCAATCACTAGATGGGGGTTAATGCCGGAGGCATCTGCGATTTCAACGACCGACAGCGCCGTGAGATTCGGATGCGTCGAGTGATCGTTGGTGAGCAAGCCGCCGCTGGTGACGGTCAATACCGCGTCCTCGGACACGTTGTACGATTCGTCGATTACCTTCGGAAAGTAAATCGTTGCTTTAGATAACGAAGACTGCGGTAGATCCCGCAACGTGCCAATCGTCCCTTGCCTAACCAACGATGTGTCGGTTGGATCACCGGTGAAGTAAAAGCGGACGGAGCTTTGCCAACGATTGCCAGCAACATCGCTGACCTCGTAATCAATTACATTTTCGCCGGGCTCGAGCCACAAATGTTGAAAGGCGAATTTTCCGCTTCCGTCGGCCACGGTAAAGCTATTGACATTGCTAAGTAGGACGACTGCATCGGGTTCTGTAACGCCTTCGATTTGGATGCTGCGTTTATCCGTACGGCGATCCCCCAAAACACCCGTATCATCGCTCGGTGCGATTTGAAGCGAGATGGTTGGTACCGACGTGTCAACTATAATTTCAAGCGTCATCGAGACAGCGCTGACATTGCCAGCCAGATCTTCTGCCTGAACGGTAATCACATTGTGCCCTTCGGGTAGACCTTTAAGAACATAATGTCCATCCTTGTCGACATAGCCTCGGTCGATCGCGGAGCCAAGATTAAACCATGTAAGTTTTTGGTTTGTTGGTACCATCAATACCAGCGTTGCCGATGACGAATTGATCACATGGTCGTGTGAGCTGAGCCCCGTATCGTTGTTAGGCAACAGATTCGGCGCCATGATTCCCGGCGGTTGATTGTCAAATGCAAACGCAACGGAATTGAGCGTGGAATTCCCCAGACTATCTGCGCTGCGAAACTCCAATTGGTGCGAGCCCACGTTCAATACCGATCCAAATAACTGTGCGTATTCAGCGACACCCAATTCAAAGAAGCCGTTGTGAACTAGCGGCAACAGATTCTTCCAGGCTCCGCCATCTAGCCGAATGTCGAACTGAGCTACACCGCTTGCGTCGCGAACCAAACCGCTCAACGAGGCATCCTTCGTCAGTTGGTCCGTGTTCGACGCTCCCGTGTCATTTCGCAATCGGACTTGGACATATGGCCCCGTGCGATCCTGCAACGTGATAGTCGACGTAAATGAGCCTATGTTTCCAGCCTTATCTTGGGCCGTCATTGTGATGAGGTTAGCGCCGGGCACCAATCGTACATCGCTAAACGAAAACTCACCTCGAACGTTCGATTGAACGGTCGTCGCGCTACCCTCAATCTTGATCAACGTTTCCGGATCCGTTTGACCTGTCAGTCGCACGGTGTCAAAGGGAGTCGTGTTTGTATTCGTGGTATCACGAAATTCAGCGGCCAAAGTGAATGCCGGTGCGATCGGCGGCGTTCGATCAATGAGTATCGTTGTTGGCAAAGAGAAGCTCGAAACGTTTCCGGCGATATCTTCACTTGAAACGGTGAAGACAAAAGTTCCATCGGCGAGGTTGCTAACTGCGAAGCTTCGCTGGGCGCCGTTGGTGGATTGTTCGACCAGTTGACCGTCCCGATAGAAGCGAACAATGGAACCCGATTCCGAATTTGTACTGAGCGAAAAACTGTTCAAGCGAGTGATGTTGTCCGTGCTGCTAATGCCTGTATCGTCGGCTGCCGCCAGATCTAAACTGGTCGGCGGCATTGGTCTTGTTGTATCGAGCGTGAAACTGAAATTGCTTGGTGTTGAGACTCTGCCGCCCACGTCGGTTGCATTCACCGTCAACGTGTAGTTGCCGTCGACAACCTCGAAACCGAGGAGCGACGACAAACGACTTGGTGATAAGCTCAGCAAAGAGCCAGTTAGCCATCCTATTGCGTTCCGGACAGGGCCGCCATTGACGGATACCGTCAGCGCCGTTACGCCAGACGGATCATCGACGGTGGCTAGGACCGTACTATCATTCGTGATGCGATCTGCGCTATCGCGGCCTGTGTCTCGTCGTAATCGCGCCGCCACAGACGGTGCCGAAGCATCCGACGCGGTCGTTTCAAGCGACAGATTTACCTTGCGGGCATTTCCAGCCGAATCCTCAGCGGAAACGACGAGCGCGTTCGCGCCCGACGACAGTGCGATGCCGTCGATGCGATATTGACCATTGGCACTCGCTGTAACGCGTGCAATCGGATTGAGAAAGTCCGAACCGCGGTAAACAGCCACACTGGAACCTGGATCGGTCTGACCAACCAAAGCGATCGTTTCGTGATCCGTCCGATTATCGCCGATGACGCCACTATCCGTGTCGGTTGAAAGTCCTGTTGTCAGCGATGCAGGAGCCGTTTCGTCGACGCTGATTACCAAGGGCGACGTGGTTCCACTTGGATTGCCGGCTTCGTCGCGGGCGATCAACGTGATGGAATGACTACCAGGGCCTGGCAAGGTCACTGGAATGGATACCGGTCCGGTCGACAACTGCGAGCCGATGACTTGACCGTTGAGGATCGCTTCGATTCGGTCACCTGGATTCGCAAATGCGGTAAGAATGATCTCGCGGCGATTGGTGATGCTGTCCGAATCGTCCAAGCCGCTGTCGCTGGAGGCGGACAGATCGATTTGCGTTGGAACATCTGGCCCTAGAGTATCCAGTACGAAACTGAAATTGAGGATCGTAGACTCATTTGCCAGGGCATCGATTGCCTGAATGCGCAAGTCGTAGCGACCGTCTATAACAGGTTCATTTAGAATAGTAGCGAGCTCTGCTCCCGTGATTTCATAACTGCCATTGCTGAGCTGCGTTGTGACATCGATCCACGGACCATTGGTACGCGAGAGCTGTAGCGTTCGAATCCCGCTGACGTCGGTTGCTGTTCCGGAGAGCGTCGCAACCGATGTGATTCGATCGCGATTGTTCGAGCCTGTATCCTTGGCGAGTCCAATCGTTAGCGTTGGAGCCGTGGTTTCACTGCCAATCCGCGTTATGGTAACTCCACCGATTGAGGTTGCGCTCAGCAATGCACTGGATTGCAGAGTCAATGGATTCGGACCGACGAGCAGCGGCACATGGAAGAAGGCGAACATGCCGTTGAGTAGCACTTGGGCGGTACCCGCGTTTCCGGCGAGCGAGACATTCTGGAACGGCGTACCTGAACCGGCAATAGTAACCGAGCTGAGACTAGTCGTATTGTCATCTCTAGGATCGGAATCGTCGCTGCCTCGCTCGAGTGACAACGGATAGTTGCCGGTTGCCACGGCAAATGCACTGACACTTGTCGTGAAGCCATAGTTGTATAGCAGCACCAACCGGTCCGCGAAATCGAGCTTGCCGTCTCCGTTGTGATCGGCGGCAGGATCAAGTGATTGGCCATCGGCAAGTTTGCTTTCCGCATCGGCGAATGCGTTGGCGTCATTGCCGTCGACAAGCGTGTTTGCATCGATGTCACCAGCCACGCGGATGTCCAGTGAATAATTTCCGGCAGGCCCGGTAACGCGTATCAAATCCATTCCAGGGGCAGTCACGACGAAGAGCGAAGTAACTTGGTTGCCTTGGATCACTCGAGATACCGGTGTTGCATGATCCAAGACGACAATCGGTGGAGCAGAGTTGCCTATCCCCTTGGTCACAATTCGCAGCATGACCTCGCCACGCGGCGTTGATGCAAGGTCTGATGCCGCGATGTGAAGCGAGAAACGTTGCTCCGCAGTCGTCCGCTGCGCCTCAATCGGTTTGCCGCTGAACTCTTTGATACCACCTAAGTATTTGTCGATTGGGTCAGCCAACGCGACTGCCGCATAACTAACGCTGCGGTCGCTCGTAGTGGAATGGGCAATGACTAGCCGCGATTGATCGTCATAGCGATAGGCAGCATGGATTGATCCTATGTTGTCAGTTACGGTTGTAAGCTGGCCAGACACGTCGTAGCGATACTCCAGATAGTCTGTTGGACCATTGGAGACACGCGTTACCCGTCCGGCCGCATCCCGAACGATACTAATTTGGGCAATTCCGTCTGGAGCTATCCCGTTATCACTTACTAAAACAGAGCAGCCTGGACCGAATACGATTTCTGTGGTTCGCCCCACGGCATCTAAGAAATACTCTTCGCCACCAGCAAGCTTGATTCGGTAATTTGCACCATCGAACAGATTATTCGATGGATGATAAGGTAGGCCAGAGCCGAGTTCATAGTACTTGCCCTCGGCGCGTGTCAACATTGCCTCGACCGAGTGCAGTTCAGCTCCCGCACCAGGGTCCGCTTGCCATCGCGGTTTGTAGAAAGTCAAAGCACCAATGGAGGTCGCTTCCGGCGCAAAAGTAAAACCAACCCGATTGCCGTTGGGAAGTGAGACGTAGACTCGCGTCCCATCGCGCATCGGTTCGTAAACACCAAGTACCTCGCGTCCCGTTCGTGGTGTATCGGACTGAACCAGGAAGTCGAGTTCGGCCCATCGCCAGCCCTCCCCAAAGCTAGTACCGGGTAACGTCAGCGATGAGTCGTAAACGCGTGTCAATCGAATCGTACCGAAGGCTTTTTCTAGAGCCACTTCCGATTCCGCCCATCGATAGACTGCCGACTTGTTGCTTGAGTTGATTTCAAGCTTGGATTCGACGGCACTGCTGCGACCGCTAATGTCCGTTGCTGAGAGACGCAAGCGATAGACGCCGTTCGCTAATGACGCGGGATCGATTTCAGTTAGTCGACCATCGACCGTACGGATACTTCTATTTAGTTCGACAAACTCGTTCGTACCCCACGGAGCCATCTCCAGTCGCCAAACATCCAAATTGGCGTCGCTAACGCGCCCATTGATGACGGATCGTTGCGAAATCACTCTGGTCGCAAGAGAGGCGTCCAGCAATGCAATTGGTGGTGAAGTGTCCGTTACGTCGCGTACCTTCAACTGCTTCGTCGTGCGGCCGACGACACCTTGACGATCTTCGGCGATTGCTTCTAAGACTACCTGCCCTGGGGCTGTTGACCTGAGAGTCGCAAAGCCTTGCGCGTTCAGCGGAACCTCGACGCCATCCGCGAAGAGTTTTACCGATTGGATACCAACTCGAGAGGATGCGGTCACGCGAACTTGTACATTCTCGTTCGGGGTCGCAGGGAAGCTCGGGACCAAGTCCATTTGAACGAATGGAACAACAATGTCATTGGTAACGACTAAGCTCATCGTCTGCTGTGCTTGCCGTTTTCCATCCGAGGCAAAGAAGGTCACAAGATATTCGCCCGCTTGACCGGGACGTGGTGTCCAGGAAAACATGCCCGTTGATGCATTGACGGTCGCTCCGTCTGGCAATCGTAGTGCGCTATACGAAAGTACGTCACGGTCGTCGTCAACCGCCGAAAGCTGGAATTCCAACTTGCGTCCGACGACTCCAGCATAGTCGCGAGCAACCAAGGTCGGAGCGCGATTGACATCATCGATTCGCACTGAGATCGGCATCGAATCGACACCACCACGAGGGTCACGCGCGGTTACTGTCCATCGGTAATCTCCCGCTTGATCGACATCGGGAATCCACGTCAAGACGTTGGTCGTCGGATCGAGTTTCGCGCCTCGAGGCAAGGTATCGATCGTGAGAGTTACCGGGTCGATGTCTGGATCGGTCGCACCAAGCAGGACTCGAAATACCGCCCCCTCACGTCCATATTGCGGAGCGAGTGGTTGCAGAACAGGTGACTGGTTCACATCGCGCACCACGATGGTGAAACTGGCTGTTGCGATTAAGTTACCATCGGAAATATCGAATTCGACGGGGAAGTCACCCGCCGTAAACGGAACCCAAGTTAACCTACCGGTTTGCGAATCGAGCAAGGCTCCGGCTGGCAAATCACCGACAGACGCGTATCGCAGCTTGTCACCATTGGGATCCGTTGCCGGAATCAAAAGCGTGTAGGGTTGGCGTTCGTCGGCAAAGACGCGGCTCGCGATGGTTGACGATGGAGCCGTATTGGTGGAACGGACAGCGATCACCAAGGATTCAGAATCGCTTGCTTGCTGGGCAGGAATTCCGTTGCCACTGTCCGAGACCGTGACTGTGACAAAGCTGTTGCCGGCGTTGGCAGCCGTCGGAGTCCAACGCAGGAACGATTGTCCGTAGGTTGTACCAGGGACAATCTGTGCGCCGGTGAGTCCAGCCAAGGAATACGACAATGGTTCCTGATCCAGATCGGAGCTCCGCAGTTCGATTTCAAATGGCTGCCCAACGATTGCGACCCGATCTCCAACGTAGGCGAGGACGGGAGGATCGTTGGGTGAGTCTATGTTGACTACAAACGCGAGTTTCGTTGTCAAGCG
>JANMLD010000190.1:0-8682 GCA_031372345.1 Pirellula sp. | reverse complement strand
CATCGAGATCGTTGATCGCGATGTTAAACGTCTGTGTGGCGGTCGAACCATCGCTCGAAGTCGCTTGGACCGTGATCGAACGAGTTGGACCCACGACTTCACGATCGATGGCGGCTGCCGTTGTTACGATACCCGTATTGGTATCGATTTGGAACAGTCCGCCAGGGTTGCTAGTTAGACTGTAGGTAATCGTATTGGTCGTCGAGTCGAGATCAAATGCATTGGCTGTTAGTCCGATCGTTGTACCGATGGCAACGTTTTCGTTCACTTGGTTGGTGGACGCATCCGTGTCCGTCGGCGTCGTGACATCGAATTCATCAAGATCGTTGATCGCGATTGTGAACGCTTGTGTTGCCGTCGAACCGTCAGAAGAAGCCGCTTGGACCGTGATCGAACGAGTCGCACCCACGGTCTCACGATCGATGGCGGCTGCGGTGGTTACGACACCTGTATTGGCATCGATTTGAAACAGTCCTCCAGGGTTGCTTGTTAGGCTATACGTGATCGTATTGGTCGTCGAGTCGAGATCAAACGCATTGGCTGTTAGTCCGACCGTCGTCCCAACGGCAACGTTTTCGTTCACTTGGTTCGTAGCGGCATCGGTGTCGGTTGGCGTCGTGACATCGAATTCATCGAGATCGTTGATCGCGATTGTGAACGCTTGTGTTGCCGTAGAACCGTCTGACGAAGTCGCTTGGACTGTGATCGAACGAGTTGCACCGACAACTTCGCGATCGATGGCGGCTGCGGTTGTCACGACACCGGTATTGGCATCGATCTGAAACAGTCCGCCAGGGTTGCTTGTTAGGCTATACGTAATCGTGTTGGTCGTCGAATCGAGATCAAACGCATTGGCTGTTAGTCCGACCGTTGTACCGATAGCAACGTTCTCGTTCACTTGGTTCGTAGCGGCATCCGTGTCCGTCGGCGTCGTGACATCGAATTCATCGAGATCGTTGATCGCGATTGTGAACGCTTGTGTTGCCGTCGAACCGTCTGACGAAGTCGCTTGGACTGTGATCGAACGAGTTGCACCCACGGTCTCACGATCGACTGCCGCAGCTGTAGTCACCACACCGGTATTGGCATCGATTTGAAACAGTCCGCCGGGATTGCTGGTAAGACTGTAGGCAATCGTATTGGTCGTCGAATCGAGATCAAATGCATTGGCTGTTAGTCCGACCGTTGTACCGACAGCAACGTTCTCGTTCACTTGGTTGGTGGCCGCATCGGTGTCGGTGGGTGTAGTTACGTCAAACTCATCGAGATCGTTGATATTGATCGTGAAAAGCGTGTCGGCGGTCGATCCGTCTGCCGAAGTTGCGCGAACGGTAACATTGCGAGAGGCACCTAGCGTTTCGCGGTTTAGCAAGGCTGCGGTCGATACGGCACCCGTATTAGCATCGATGGCGAAATTGCCAGCGTCGCTATCGAACAAGCTGTAGGTAACTGCGTTCGTCGTGGCATCGGAGTCGCTGGCCGAAGCGGTAATGCCAACGAGTGTTCCGATAACCACGTTTTCATCGACGGCATTGGCTGTAGCATTGACATCGGTTGGTGCTGTAACCGCAAACTCGTTTGCATCGACAATAGCGATCGAAAACACTTGATCGGTGTACGAAGTATCGGCTGAAGTAGCGCGAATGGTGATGTTTCGCGATGCTCCGTCGGCTTCACGATTGATCGCTCCGGCAACAGTCACCACGCCCGTATTGGCGTCGATCGTAAATCGGCCTCCATCGTTGTCAAACAGACTATAACTGATCGTATTGGTCGTGGCATCGGCATCGATGGCTAGAGCCGTGATGCTTACTGTCGTTCCAACCACTGCGTTTTCCACCACAGAGTTCACAGAGGCCACAGAGTCCGCCACAGAGGATGTCGCGAACTCGTTGACGTCTACTAGATTGATCGTAAACGTCTGCGTGGTAGTCGACGTGTCGCTACTGGTTGCTCGAACGATGACGTTGTAAGAAGCGGCAGTTTCCCGATCGAGACTTCCGGCGACGGTGACAACGCCAGTCGAAGAATCGATTGCAAAACGACCACTTGAGTCGTCATCAAGCGAGTACGAAACGGTATCGGTGCCGTCTGCATCGGTTGCTAAACCGGTCAAGCCAACGGTTGTTCCGTTGGCTGAATTCTCGAGAACCGTATTGGATGCCGCGTTGCTATCGCTAACCGCCGAAATTCCCGACTCGTTGACATCGGTCAGATTGATTGTAAAACTCTGAGTGGATGAAGACGTATCGGCGGAAGTCGCTCGAACGATAATGTTGTGCGATGTGGCAGCTTCGTAGTTGAGAAGCGTTCCATTGGCGACGGTAACAACGCCAGTCGAACTGTTGATGGCGAATCTTCCGCCTGCGTCATCATCTAGCGAATAGACTATCGCGTTGGTTGTCGCGTCGCTATCTGTCGCGAAAGCTGTTAAGCCGACTACCGTTCCATTGGCAGCGTTTTCGGCAACCAAATTCAACGCGTTGTTGGAGTCAGTTATCGACGACGTGTCGAATTCATCCACGTCCGTTAGGTTGACGGTAAACACTTTATCAAAGATTGCACCGGCAGCGTCGGTGCCCCGAACTGTAACCGCATGGGATGTGGTGGCTTCGTAATTGAGTTGACTAGCGTCGGCTACTGTCAGTGCACCGGTCATTGCATCAATCGCAAAGCGACCACTTGCCGAATCAAGAAGGGAGTAACTAAATGAATCGCCTGCATCGAAGTCGCTGGTTGAGATGGTACCCACCGAGCTACCGTTGCTCAAATTTTCATTGATCGTCAGGCTGGTTGCTGACAGATCATACGGCGCGTCGTTAGCACCCTGGATGGTTACGGAAATCTGCGTGGTCGAAGCCAGTCCTGCCGTATCGATCATGGTGTAAGTGAAGACATCGATGATCGTGTTGGCTGTTGTCCGTAGAGCTTGAACAGTTGCGTTGCTATTGTCAACCGTGTACGTGTAGGCACCGTTGGCCGCGATCGCAATGGAGCCATAAATTCCTGTTACACTCGAACCAACACTACCGGATGCGCTTCCTACAGTTCCGGCTGCAACGCCATTGACTGTCTTGGTGTCGCCCGAATCGACATCGGTGTCATTGGTAAGTACATTGCCAGTTGGATTGGTGCCTGCGGTACCATTGGTGACTCCGCCTGCTTCGACTGCAATGGCTGTGTCGAAGACGCTTACTGGCGCATCGTTGGCACCTTGGATGGTGACCGTGATCTGTGTGGTGGAGGCAAGTCCAGCCGTGTCAATCATGGTGTAAGTGAATACATCAGCGATCGCATTGGCGGTTGTGCGGAGCGCTTGAACAGTCGCGTTGCTGTTATCGACGGTATACGTGTAAGCACCATTGGCTGCGATCGAAATCGACCCGTAGGAACCTGTCACACTGGAACCCACATTGCCTGAAGCACCTCCAACGGTACCGGCTGCGACGCCATCGACAGTTCTCGTGTCGCCCGAATCAACATCGGTGTCATTGGTGAGTACATTGCCGGTTGGATTGGTACCTGCCGTGCCATTGGTGACTCCGCCCGCTTCGACCGCAATGGCCGTGTCGAAAACACTTACCGGCGCGTCGTTGGCACCTTGAATGGTGACCGTGATTTGCGTGGTGGACGCCAAGCCAGCTGTGTCGAGCATCGTGTACGTGAAGACATCGGTAATCGTATTGGCGGTGGTTCTCAATGCCTGGACAGTCGCATTGCTATTGTCGACCGTGTACGTGTAGGCACCATTGGCTGCGATCGAGATGGAGCCATAAGCTCCTGTCACGCTTGAACCAACGTTTCCGAAGGCGCTACCGACGGTACCGGCTGCGACTCCGTTGATTGTCGTAGTGTCGCCCGAATCGACATCAGTATCGTTAGTCAGCACATTGCCCGTTGGATTGGTGCCTGCGGTACCATTGGTGACTCCGCCTGCTTCGACGGCAATGGCTGTGTCGAAGACGCTTACTGGCGCATCGTTGGCACCTTGGATGGTGACCGTGATTTGTGTGGTCGAAGCCAAGCCAGCCGTATCGATCATGGTGTATGTAAAGACATCGGTAATCGTATTGGCGGTGGTTCTCAATGCCTGGACAGTCGCATTGCTATTGTCGACCGTGTACGTGTAGGCACCATTGGCTGCGATCAAGATGGAGCCATAAGTTCCTGTCACGCTTGAACCAACGCTTCCGGATGCGCTACCGACGGTACCGGCTGCGACTCCGTTGATTGTCTGAGTGTCGCCCGAATCGACATCAGTATCGTTAGTAAGCACATTGCCGGTGGGATTGGTGCCTGCGGTACCATTGGTGACTCCGCCTGCTTCGACGGCAATGGCTGTGTCAAAGACGCTTACTGGCGCATCGTTGGCACCTTGGATGGTGACCGTGATTTGTGTGGTCGAGGCCAAGCCAGCCGTATCGTTCATGGTGTACGTAAAGACATCGGTGATCGTATTGGCTGTGGTCCTCAATGCCTGGACAGTTGCGTTGCTGTTGTCGACGGTATACGTGTAGGCACCGTTGGCTGCGATCGAGATGGAGCCGTAATTTCCCGTCACGCTTGCGCTGACGTTGCCGGAGGCACTGCCGACTGTGCCTGCCGCCACACCGCTGACTGTCTTAGTGTCACCCGAGTCGACATCGGTGTCGTTAGTGAGTACATTGCCGGTTGGATTGGTGCCAGCAGTACCGTTGGTGAATCCGCCAGCTTCGACGGCAATAACTGCGTCGAAGACGCTTACCGGCGCGTCATTGGCACCTTGGATGGTAACGGTAATTTGCGTGGTCGATGCCAGACCAGCGGTGTCAAGCATCGTGTAGGTAAAGACATCGGTGATCGTGTTGACAGTGGTTCGTAGGGCTTGAACAATTGCGTTGCTGTTATCAACCGTGTAGGTGTAGGCACCATTGGCTGCGATCGAGATGGAGCCATAAGCCCCGGTTACACTGGATCCGACACTACCTGAGGCGCTACCTACAGTTCCGGCTGCCACGCCATCGACTGTCTTGGTGTCGCCGGTGTCGACTTCGGTGTCATTCGTTAGGACGTTGCCGGTTGGATTGGTGCCAGCGGTTCCATTTGTAACTCCGCCTGCTTCGACGGCAATGGCTGTGTCGAAAACGCTTACTGGCGCGTCATTCGCACCGCGAATAGTGACTGTAATCTGTGTTGTTGAGGCTAGTCCTGCCGTATCTTGGAGCGTGTAAGTAAAAACATCGGTGATGGTATTAGTCGACTGACGCAAAGCTTGAACCGAGGCGTTGCTGTTGTCGATGGTGTAGGTGTAGCTTCCATTTGCTGCTATGAAGATGGCTCCAAAGCTACCGGTTACGGACGAACTGACGGAACCCAAGGCAGAGCCTTGAACTCCAGCGGCGACCCCGCTAACCGTTTTGGTGTCGCCCGTGTCCGGATCGATGTCGTTGGCGAGAACATTTCCCGTTGGGTTGACGCCAGATGTTCCATTGGCGTAACCACTGGCTTCGTCGGCGTTTACATTTTCCGCATACGCAACGGGCGCGTCGTTCTGCCCGTGGATTGTCACCACGATTTGCGTTGTCGATGTGGCTCCAGCGGAATCCTGAGCCGTGTAGGTAAAGGTATCGGTCAACGTATCGGTGAACAACAGCAATGCTTGGACGGCTACGTCGCTATTGTCAACGGTATATGTATAGGAGCCATCGCTGGCGATATTGATCGAGCCATAAGCCCCAGCGACGCTCGAACCGGTATTGCCTGCAGCCGAAGCCGTGACTCCTGCCGCCACTCCGCTAACAACCAGCGTATCGCCAACGTCCGTGTCGCCATCGTTGGTAAGTACGTTCCCGCTTGGATTGGAACCGGCCGTGGCATTGCCGATCCCACCCGCTTCGGTGGCGCTGGCTGTATCGGCGACTGTCGTGGGTGTATCGTTTGCCCCATTAATCGTGATGGTGATCTGGGCGGTCGAGTTCGCTCCCGCTGTGTCGCGCACAGTGTACGAAAAGACTTCGACCAGCGTCTGGCCCGAGTTGCGAAGGGCTTGCACGGTGGCATTGCTATTGTCAACGGAATAGCTATAGCTGCCATCTGCCAGAATGGTAACCGAGCCATAACTGCCATTGACTACACTTCCGACGTTGCCAGAGGTCGAGGACTGCGAACCAGCTTGCACGCCGATAACAGTCTTGGTATCGCCCGAGTCCACATCGGTATCGTTGGTGAGCACATTGCCAGTTGGGTTGACACCTGCGCCGCCATTAGCGACTCCGCCAGCTTCGGTCGCTGAAGCGTTATCATCAACCGCCAGCGGAGCATCGTTGGCCCCTTGAATGGTGATCGTCACTTGCGTGGTTGAAGTTGCCCCGGCTGTATCCTCGATGGTGTAGGTAAAGACATCGCTAAGCGTGTTGCCACTGGTGCGCAAAGCCTGGACGGCTGCAGAATTGTTGTCGACCATGTAAGTCAACGAACCATCCGTTGCGATGACAATCGATCCGTAGCTGCCGGTAACCGAGGCACCTACCGAACCAGACGCCGAGGCTTGAGTGCCCGCTGCGACTCCGGTCACCGCTCTGGTATCCCCCGCATCGACGTCGGTGTCATTAGTAAGTACATTGCCGGTGGCATTGCTCCCAGCGGTCCCATTGGAGACTCCACCCGCTTCGACTGCGATTCGGGTTTCGGTAATCGTAATCGGATTGTCGTTAGCACCATTGATGGTGATGGTTACTTGAGTGGTCGATTGGTAACCCAAGCCATCCTGCATCGTGTAAGTGAAAAGATCCGTCGCATGGTCTCCACTGACCCGCAGTGCTTGCACGATGGCGTTGCTGTTGTCAACCGTATACGTGTAACTGCCGTCTGAATTGAGGACGATCGAACCGAACGAGCCTGCAACGGAGGTCCCAACAGAACCGCTGGCTGAGCCGACGACTCCCGCTTGAACTCCTATCACTGTCTCGCCATTGGGTGCAATGTCATTTGTCAGCACATTGCCCGTTGGATTGGTACCTGCAGTTCCATTAGCGACGCCACCCGCTTCGACGGCTGTCGCCATGTCCGCAACCGCGATGGGCAAATCATCCGCTCCATGAATGGTGACAACCAGCGTTGTCGTCGACGTCAGACCGGCCGTATCGGTCATTGTGTACGTAAAGGTATCGGTGATGGTGGGACTGCTGGCGTTGAGGGCTTCGACCGTCGCGTTGCCATTGTCCAACGAATACGTGTAGGTGCCATTGGCATTGATTACCAATGAACCATAAGTTCCAACGACGGCGGATCCAACCGACCCAGAGGCGGATCCAGGGGTTCCGGCGGCCACGCCGATGACGGTTTTGGTATCGCCAGCGTCGACGTCGGTATCGTTGGTGAGTACGTTGCCTGTCGGATCGGTGCCTGCAATGCTGTTGCTGATGCCGCCCGCTTCCAAAGCATCAGCCGTATTCGTCATCGCCACCGGAGCATCATTGCTTCCCTGGATGGTAATGGTTAACGTCGCGGTAGCCTCAGCTCCGGCCGTGTCCTGCATCGAGTACGTAAATATCTCGCTCAGTGTTTGGGCCGAAGTCCGAAGGGCTTGGACGGCCGCGTTGCTATTGTCCACGGTGTACGTGTAGGAACCGTTTGCAGCGATCGCAATTGTTCCATAAGTGCCAGTAACGTTCGAACCGACTTGACCCGCAGCCGATGCGGACGAGCCAGCTACGACTCCGCTGACGGTTTTGGTATCACCCGAGTCAATATCGGTGTCGTTGGTCAGCACGTTGCCGGTGGCATTGCTCCCTGCCGATCCGTTGGACACGCCACCCGCTTCGACGGCCGCTTGCGAATCATTGACCGCTGTTGGCGTATCGTTTTGTCCTTGAACGGTCACCACGATTTGAGTGGTCGAGCTGAGCCCAGCCGCATCCACCATCGCATATGAAAAAGTATCGGCTAGAGTATTGGCCGTCGTTCGCAAGGCTTGCACTGATGCATTGTTATTGTCGACGGTGTAGGTGTACGAACCATTCGATGCGATGTTGATTGTGCCGTAGGTGCCGACGATGCCAGAACCGACCGCGCCGGCAGGTGAGCCGGTTACCCCTGCGCTGACTGCCGTTACCGTTTTGGTGTCCCCGCTATCCACATCAAGGTCATTGGTGAGCACATTGCCCGTTGGATTAGCGCCCGCCGAACCATTGGCTAATCCGCCTGCTTCCGTCGCAGTCGTTGTATCGGCTGTGGCCGTTGGCCCGTCGTTGGCGCCATGAATGGTCACAACAATCTGAGTCGACGAAGTGGCCCCACCGCCATCGGTGATCGTATACGTAAAGGTGTCGGTCACGGTCTCGCCAGTCAGCCGCAACGCTTGAACGATGGCGTTGTTGTTGTCGACCGAGTAGGAAAAACCCCCGTTGCTGGCGATGGTGATCGAGCCGTAAGTTCCAGTGACGGAACTGGCGACATTTCCAGAGGCGGCGGCAACCACGCCGGATGCAACCCCGCTGACCGCCATCGTGTCGCCGATATCGACATCGGTATCGTTGGCCATGACGTTGCCGGTCGGATTGCTTCCGGCTGTTGCATTCGCATAACCGCTGGCTTCGGTGGCCGAAGCGACATCAGCCACTGCGATAGCTGAGTCGTTGACTGAGGATACTATCAACTGAGCGGTCGCGGACTGGGTAGAATAAGCGTTCGTGCCACCGGACA
>JANMLD010000176.1:0-29402 GCA_031372345.1 Pirellula sp. | reverse complement strand
ACGCGTCGGAAATCGGTCTGGAACTTCAAATCACCGTCATCAAGTTGGCTCAGGCTAGGTTGATCGCCAAGAATCGTGTTGTCAAACTTCGGTCCGGACAGGAAGGCTGGGGCTGCGGCACCGTGATCTGTTCCTTGGCTGGCGTTTTCTGCGACGCGACGCCCGAACTCGCTGAAAGTCATGACCAGTACTCGGTCTCCTAAGCCTGCCGCATTCAACCGCTTATGAAACGCATGCAACGCTTCGGACCATTGACGCATCAGTCCAGCGTGTGCCAAAAGCTGTGTGGCGTGCGTATCGAATCCATCTAACGTCACGTAATAGACTCTCGTTTTCAAACCAGCCAAGAGCAGTCTTGAGATCACCTTGAGCTTTTCGCCCAGTTGTGAATTTGGAAAGTCGCCGGAACTGTCTGGCGAGGCGAGCGCCTTTTCCAATCGTTCGCTGGCTTGCATCGCGGCGGACGTGCTTGCTGATACGAAGTCGAGCAAGTTTCCGTCGGATTCCAGAGGCATTTTTTGCTTGGTGGTGCTTTGGGCATTGGACGATTCCATGCTCGAGTCTGTCTTGCCCTTCCATCGAAGCTGTTCGATGGATGCTAGCGATGGCGTTTGGACTCCGCGAGCCACGAGGGCCATTGGGAGTTGTTCGCTTCCGAGATGCAAACCTGGCGAGTCGGTGGCGTCGGTGGTCGTTTGCTGGTTCAATTGAGAAAAGTATCGGCCCAGCCAGCCGTCAGCGCTTCGCGATTCTTTGCGTTGACACGAATGCCAAATATCCATCGACTCAAAGTGGGAGCGGTTGGGATTCGGATAGCCTACCCCCTGTAGGACACAAAAATTCTTGTCTTCGATCAAGCTGGCAATCCCTCGCATGGAAGGATGCAAGCCGGTCTCCGAGTTGCATTTGATAACGTCCTCTTTGGGAATGGCTAGTTTCGGCCTCGCTTTGTAGTAGAGTTCGTTCGTGTACGGGATGATCGTATTGAGTCCGTCGTTGCCTCCAGAAAGCTGAATCACAACCAGCACTCGATCTTGATGGGTTGGCTGTCCGTTGAGTGAAGCGGCAAGCGATTGCATCCAAAAGCTAGGTGCTGCGGCCCCAATGGCCAACGCAGACGCAGCTTGGAGACTTGCGGTAGTGAATTTACGGCGATTAAGGTGATGGTTCATGGTGGGATTTGATTTTCGTTTTCGTTTTCGTGCTCGTGCTCGGAAGGTCTGATCGCATAGAGTAGGAATACGAGTTAGGCTTAATACGTGTTTTAAATGGAGCGGGTTGAAACGAGGGCAGTCGTTACGGACCGTCCGTCGGCGGAGCGACGGACCCACGGGTTACGATAAATGGTTTCTAGGTAAGCTCGCCAAGTAAATCATGGTTTGGTTTGCCCAGCGATCAGGTTTGGATGCATCGAGCGACTTCGCAAGGCGTTCGCGTTCGGCGTCGTTGATGTCGTCCACGAAGAAGAGTTGAGCGAACCAAGCAGCCAATTGACCGGGATCTTTTGCGTTTTTGCGTTCGACAAACGGGAGTAGTGGACCACCGTCGAAACGAGTGTTCTCGTGGTTGATCAGTTCGTAGATCAGGTTCGCTCGACCGACCAGCGTCGACGAATTAATCCACGCTCGGCCCCCTTCCCATCCCTTGACGTTGGGCGGAAACAGAACCGCTTGTCCGATCGTTCGCAATCGTTCCGACAGAAAACCAACATTCGTCGAGCACTTCATCGTTCGCATCCATCCGATGGCCAGTTCGATCGGCGAACGGACTTTGCGGCCGATACTCCAGCCGCTGAGCATCAATCGACTCCCCAAAATCATCTCAACAACGCTTGCTATCGAATAGTTTGTCTGGGTGAATCGATCTGCGAGTGGCAACAGGAATGCGTCAGACGGATTGGCATCTTCGGAAACAAAGAATCGAAACAGTTTGCGGACGATGAAGCGCGGCATGTGCGGACTTGCAAGAACACAATCGATGGCCGATTCTCCAGACTCGATGCCGGATTTCCCAAGCAGCGTCTTCATGGAATCATCGTGTTGGTAGGGGTTGAATCGAAACTGCTTTCTGCGAATCTCCCAGCCGGTAAAGCACTTCGCCAACTGCAGAACATCGGCTTCCGAGTAGTTGCCTTCACCCAAGCAAAACAACTCCATCAATTCGCGAGCAAAATTTTCATTAGCATGTGCTTTTCGATTTGAAACGCTGTCCAGATAAATAAGCATGGCTGGATCCTTGGCAATACCCTGAGCCAGGTCTCGGAAATTGCCAAGCGCGTTAGCGCGCAGAAGGGTATTCTGCGTATGCATGAGTTCAGCGTCTTGTACTTTTTCAGCGCCGGTCGCGAAATGCCCGTGCCAAAAGAGGGTCATTTTTTCTATGAGCGGTTGGGGTGTATTCAGCATGCGATGAAGCCACCATGAGGCCAACTGCTTTACGTCCGAAGTGGCTAGAACACTTTTGGCTAGCTCCGCCGAGTCCTTTTCAAATGCGATCAACACGGTGGAGTCACGAGTGTCATCGCGGACCATCTTGGCGACGGCCGCGTCGGGTCGCATGGACAAGGTGGCGCGAAGCTCTTCTTGAGTCGCAGAAAATCCTGCACGACGATGCAGTAGTGCCGCACGGCGGTTATCCCATGGTTCGTCGCTTGATGGCTCCCAGGCTTGCCAAGCGACAGCCGGATCCATGTCTTCAAGACGCATCGTTGGAAGAATCGATTTTGAGTTCATGGTTACTGGCATTGAAATTGTTTACTTCTTGATTTGAACATCAAAATGGGTTCGTAGTTGCTTGAGAGCGGCATCGACGAGCATTTCTCCGCTTCCCTCGGCACAGCGGGCCGAGACCACTTCGTAGTTGCCTTGAGCGTAAGCCTGACGTGTTGGCACGTAACCGATCGAACCATTGGCAAGTTCGTTAATCGTGGTGGAAGCGAATGGAGAACCATCTTTGATGGCGAGTCCGAGTTGGACAAAGATTTCGCCAGGCAACGCGACCCAAGCCAATTCCGTGCCTAAGGAAATGACCTGCACCTCGGCGTCGATGCTTTCGCCATTTCTTGCCTGAACATCGAGAATGCGAAAGGCTTCGACCATTTCCATGAACGGGGGTTGTTTTTCATTATCCGCACGTTCTGAGACCGAATGGGCCCATGCTACGCGATCCGGTGAGTGTTGAGCCAAGGGGAGTTTCACGATTGCCTTGGTCGCGTGCAATCGATTGGCCGAGGTCAATGTTAGGCTGTTCCAACTGCGGAGCACTGCGCCGGCCAGGCGTGTGCCGATACGTGCGGCTTCGGTGTGGCCCTTCTGACTGAAGGCGTGCCTGACATCGATGTGGTTGACATCACCGCAGCAACCGGTCGCATATTGCAAGTGGCACTTCTCGCCGAAGATTCTTTGAAGCGACTGTTCTAAAGCGAACGGCATGTCGGCGCTCCATTGAGTTCCGCCGACGGTGTCTAGGTGGATGGAGAAATTGCTGAGCAGTCCGCAGAGATCGCTTTCTTTGTTGTAGAAGGCTACAATAGGCAGTTTGTCATCGGTCGGGCCCGCTTCGCGAACAATCCGAGGGTTGAGTTTACCTGGATTCCAGCCGACGGTTCCGTCCGTCATAAAGAATCGTCGGTTGAACGCGAGTTGCGGTTCTTCGCCAATGGCATGCCGAACGGCCATCGGCTGTTTTGCAGCTACGGCTTTGGACACGCTTTCCGCAATCTTGCTTGGAAGCTCGAGCATGAACTGTTTTGTTTCGGGTGCTTCATTACCGAATCGGTTGTAGCGAGATGAGTTGGGGTCGAACAATACCGGGCCTGTATGGGAGTGCGTCGCGCTAATCAGTACGCACTCGGGCGGCAACTTCGACTGGGTTGCTACAATGGTGCGGGTTTCCTCCACTAGCCACTTGGTCGTCGCGACCAAGTCGAGCGAAATGATGGCGATGGAGTTTTTGCCATCGTTCATGACCGTGGCTTTGGCCCATAGCGGATCGTGGGTTTCGGTGGACAAACGTTTCCCGTAGTAACCTGCCATGGGCGTTGGCCGGCTTGGCGTGATCTCGACTTGGCCAAAGCCAACTTGCAAGAGTGGGGTTTCTGTCGTCTGTTTGGACTGAGCCCAAACGGGACTAGTCAGCATAAGCCACAAACTTAGGAAAACAAACCGAAACGACCTTCGATGAGTTGGGTTTGTCATAGGGGTTCTCGCTTGGTTTGGGATTTTGAATGGCCTAGTTTCATCAACATTATTTATAGTCTGTTTTTGAGGCATAAAGGGAATGCTTGCAGGATCTGTAATCGAATTCAACAGGGATTACGTTTCGTTTAACCCGGAGCCGGAGGCGACGGAGAGGCGTCGCATCCGGCTCCAGCTCCAGCTCCGGGTCCGGGTCCGGGTCGCTAGAAGCACTTGCCACAATTCCCACGCCCACGCTTCGCTTTGGGAGTGCCATACGCCTGTGTCGCCCTAATCGACTGCTAGGAATCGGCATATAGCACCCAGGATTGCGAAAAACCAAGAAAATCGATATCTTCGCGGCCTGCAAAACAATTGCGAATCGCCTAGTTAAAACCGATTTTCACACATTTCTCAGAGTCGAACCGATGAACGCACCCACTCACACGCTTCGCCAAATGGCGGTCAACACCATCCGAACCTTGAGCATGGATGGCGTGCAGGCAGCAAATAGCGGCCATCCGGGTACTCCGATGGCCCTGGCTCCTGTTACGTTTCAATTGTGGACCGAGACGCTTCGCTACGATCCGATGAATCCAGAATGGGCAAATCGCGATCGTTTTGTGTTGTCGTGTGGGCATGCCTCGATGTTGCTCTATTCGATGATTCATTTGGCTGGCATTCGTGGTGTTGATGCGCATGGCAAAGTAACCGGCGATGAATCGATCACCATCGAAAACATCAAGAACTTTCGCCAATTGAATAGTCCCTGTGCTGGCCATCCTGAACTGGGCTACGCAGCCGGTATTGAGACCACGACTGGTCCGCTGGGGCAGGGCGTTGGCAATTCAGTGGGAATGGCGATTGCCAGCAAGCATTTGGGGGCCAAGTACAACCAACCTGGCTTCGATCTATTTGATTTCGATGTGTACGCGCTGTGTAGCGACGGCGATTTGATGGAAGGGATCTCGTCCGAAGCGGCCTCGATGGCCGGCCACTTGAAACTCTCCAATCTTTGTTGGATCTACGATGATAACGGGATTACGATCGAGGGACACACCGATCTTGCATTCACGGAAAACGCCAGCCAGAAATTCCAAGGCCTCGGTTGGAATACGATTCTGGTCGAAGACGCCAACGACTTGGACGCTCTTCAAAAAGCCTTTGATGCCTTTAAGGCCACGACTGACAAGCCTACTCTGATCATTGTCCGATCGATCATCGGTTTCGGTTCGCCGAACAAAGCCAATAGCCACAATGCACACGGTGCACCCTTGGGCGACGAAGAGATCAAGCTGACGAAAAAGGCCTACGGTTGGCCAGAGAACGAAAAGTTCTACGTGCCCGATACGGTGCGAAAGTATTTTGACGACACAATGGGCCAGCGGGGCAAGAAGGCTCAAGCGGACTGGACCAAGCTCTTTTCGGACTACCAAACGCAATTCCCGAAGGAAGCGGCCGAAGTCGCGTGCATTATCCATCGTCAACTACCTGCGGACTGGGACAGCGGCCTCAAACCATTCGCCGCGGATGCAAAGGGCTTGGCAACGCGCGTCAGCAGCGGCAAGGTGCTCAACATGTTGGCACCGCATCTTCCAAGCTTGATCGGCGGCTCCGCGGACTTGGCACCGTCGACCATGACTTTGCTGGATGGTCAAGGAGACTTTGAATCGACGAGCTACGGCAATCGCAACATGCACTTCGGCATCCGGGAGCACGGAATGGCTTCGGCGCTCAACGGCATGAGTTTGTCTGGACTGCGAGCCTATGGTGCGACATTCTTTGTCTTCACCGACTACATGCGACCATCGATGCGGTTGGCCAGCATCATGCATCAGCCGGTCCTCTATGTTTTGACGCACGACTCGATTGGTTTGGGGGAAGATGGCCCGACTCACCAACCGGTGGAACATTTGGCCGCTTGCCGGGCCATTCCAGGTTTGTATGTATTCCGACCTGGCGATGCGAACGAAGTCTTGCACTGCTACCGGGCTGCCATGTTGCTACAGAATCATCCGTCGGCGATGGTTCTTTCGCGACAGAACGTTCCGACCATGGACCGCACTAAATTGGGAGACGCGTCAGGCGCAGAAAAGGGAGGCTACGTGCTGAGCGACTGCGCTGGTCAGCCTCAAGCCATCATCATGGGAACTGGCACCGAAATCCCGATCTGCATGAAAGCTCAAGAGCTCTTGGCCGCCGAGGGGATTATGACCCGTGTCGTTAGCCTGCCATGCTTTGAATTGTTTGACGATCAATCGCCCGAGTATCGTGCGAGCGTATTGCCAAAAGAAGTGACGCGGCGAGTGGCTTGCGAAGCAGGCATACGCCAAGGCTGGGACAAATACATTGGAGCGGACGGACAGTTTGTCGGCATGAGCACGTTTGGCGCTTCGGCGCCATTTGATCAGTTGTACAAGCATTTTAAGATCACAGCGGAGCAGATCGCTTTGCAAGTCAAGAGAACGACGATGTGAAAACTGCCAATCCTAACCCGATACATTAGTGAGGGACCTGCGAAATAGTCCCTCGCTTACGCTTCGGGTTGGGATACTTCACTCTGTCGCTCGTCTAAGATAACTAGTAGCCAGTAGCGAGCAGAGCCATGAATGACGTGAATCCATACGAATCTCAGAGCCCATTGCAGCTCGAAACCACCAACCACGAATTGCCAGTCAACTTCGTTTTCTCGGGGATGGTATCGGTCATCACATCACTGCTGGCTGGATTCTTACTGTATGCAGGGATCGGTTTCGGTTTTAGATGGCCTGGGCCTATCAAATCAGTGATCGCCTTGATGATCTTGGTGGTCTGCTTGGCTTACGGATTCATTCGCGGTACAAAGGAACTGAAGCAATTGCGGGAGTTATCGGCCAACGCACGGCAGGTCAACTTCGTTCATGTGGCCATTATCGTAGCCTTTTGTTTTGCGATTCGTGGATTTGCCCACTGGGTAACGAAGAGCTCGTTGTTTTGAAGGTTTATCTCGTTTAACCGCGTGGGCATCGCCCCGCGTTTTACAGCGTTCGCGGCCGGATGGGCACGGGGTTAAGCGAAGAATTTCACTTACGGAACTAATCTATGTTTGTTGTGGCTGTTGAGTTTGTGGTTGACGAAGACCATGTCGATGCGTTTCGCCAACAGGTTCTCTTGCAAGCGACTAACTCGTTGAAGCACGAAGAGGCATGCCGAGTCTTTGACGTTTGTTTTGATCCTGAGTGCCCGACGGACTGTTTTCTTTACGAAGTTTATGATGATCGCGCAGCGTTTGATCGCCATCGAGAGACGGCACACTTCCGCACGTTCAACGAGACTGTTACGCCCTGGGTTTTTTCCAAAGACATTCGATTTTTGGAACGCGTGTCGTCGGTACCGTAGCTATAAGGGTTAACCATTCGAAGGCATCTTTGCTCGAATAGGGAGCACGGCCCAGACCGTGGAGGCTTAGGATGAAAGAGCTCAAGGGTGGCCGATTGCTTGTCATGCCGTCGGTTTTATGCCGAGGGTGTTGACCATCTATCTAGAGGGATGGTAAACATCCCCCGAGTAAAACTCGGGGGCATTTTACTGCTCGATGATGATCGGGCATTTCTCGGTTACGGCACTAGCAACTTGTCGGTAGAGAGACCAAGAGTTTCGCGGTTCCTTCTAGGGCCTCGCTTGGGATGGAGTGCTGGCCGTTGAACTCGACGAGTTGGCCGATGCAGCCCGCGTCGCTCAACAGTTTTTGTAGCCATCGCCCAGTTGCAATCGGAAGGATGGGATCTTGCCGACCGTGGCTTTGAACCAACGGTACATTCAGAGGCTTGGTTAGGAAGGCTTTGCGCCAGAGCGATTCGCATATGAGCGCTCCTGAAAACACCACTAGTCCGACGACCGGTTCGACCGTGCCTCGCATCGCGGTGTCGACGGCCAACATGGCACCTTGGGAAAATCCGCCCAGCACGATTGGGAGGTTGGGCCATTCCTGTTGCGTTCGGCATTGCTCGATGCACTCGCAGAGTTTCGTGCGGGCATCATCGATTCCGTCCGGGACGGCATCTCGCATCTTGTCGAAGGAGTTGGTGGCTGACATTTGCATAAGTTGGGCCATGTTGAGCCGCCACCAAGCTCTTGCTCCGTACAACCCTTCGTCTTCGAGGTCGATGGGGGCTTCGGGAAAGAGGAAGGCAGGTTTGGGCGAATTGTCCGGGAGGAAGTCGAGGATTTCCTCGAACAGCCCAACGAGGTCGGAGCCAGGAGCGCCAAAGCCGTGGCACATCACAACTAGGCAGGAGGGCTCGGTCTTAGCTGGCCGGACCAAAATGGTGGCCATGGTTCCGAGTGATGGTCGAACTAAGGACCAAGCTTCAGGGTCGAATCGCATAGTATTCTTGCGTAGAAGCCGAAATGAGAAGGCTTCTTAACGAGTTGCGTGACGAGAAAAGCCCCGCCGCGTTATCGGAGTTCTTTCAGCGACATCCACGATAGATAGCCGAGTACGGCAGAGCATAGCATGAACGTGAGATCCATTAAGAGGCTTGGATACCGAAAAAGCGCACCCATCCCCGCCAAACTCATGATGAAGTCGAGTAGAAAAAGTAGCAATATTAAGCCAGCGACTACAAGACCGCCTAAACACAACAATCTGGGCATCAAGTTCCTCGGTGCTCTTCAGGGATGCTCCCAGTGTCTGGGTGGCTGCTGTAATGGGAAATCGTGCTGTAAAAATAACGCATGTTGACGCCGGATTGGTTCCAGCTCTCGGAAAGGCGCGGATAATTATCCGAAAACGGTTGCCAAAACAACTCAGCATGCCGAGGGCTAGTATAGTTGAACTTTTTCGACTGTCATGGGGCAAGTTCCCGACGTTGTGTTTTTATCCGAAAAGCCACCCGCTGAGGCCAGCATGACAGGATTTGTTGACAAAAACGGGCCAAAATCCCTAGCGAGGCAAACTCTTCGCGAGCTGATGCCCGTCTCGAAGAGGTACGCCTATTTCGATCACGCCGCCGTCGGTCCCATTCCGCAACCCACAGCCCAGGCAATTCAAAAATGGACCGACCAATCGCTTTTTCAGGGAGATGTCTGCTGGCCAGAGTGGTCCGCGGGCGCGGCGAGATTGAGGATTTCAGCCGCCAAATTGCTCGATTGTCAGTCGAGTGAAATCGCCCTGATTCCCAACACGACGTTCGGAATCAACATGATTGCACAAGGCTACCGATGGAGTGGATCGCCACGTTCCGAAAGCGTCGTTGTGCTGAGCAACGAGTTTTCGAGCAATCTTCTACCTTGGCTGGCTCTGAAACGCCGAGGCATCGAGGTGCGAATCGTTCACGTCGATGAGTCTGGGGTTGTTTCCTTGGATGCCATCTGCGACGCGATCGACGGAACCACTCGCTTGGTTGCGGTTAGTTGGGTCGGGTACTTCAGTGGCTTTCGGATCGATTTGGCCAAGCTTTGCGAAAGAGTGCATCACGCAGGGGCACAACTTTTCGTCGATGCCATACAAGGATTGGGGGTTTTTTCGCTCAACACGCGGGAAATTCCGATCGACTACTTGGCCGCCGATGGCCACAAGTGGATGTTGGGACCGGAGGGAGCTGGTTTGCTGTTCATTCGTCAAAGGAATCTGGAACGGCTTGAGCCATTGATGCAGGGATGGGGGTCGTTGCAGATGGCTGGCCAATTCCATACTTACAACATGGTTCTCAAGAACGATGCCTCACGCTACGAAGGGGGCTCGGCTAACCATGTCGGACAGCTTGGGCTGGCTGAGAGTCTGCAGGTGCTCCTGGATCACGGTTGCAATTTAGCCGATAACCCAATCGCGTATGCGGTGTTAGAAAATGCCGCCAACATCGAAGAAGGGCTCAAGTCGATCGGAGCCAACGTTTTTCGCGCCAAGAGCTCAGTCCCATCGGAAAAGGAACTGAGTGGAATCGTAACGTTTGAGGTAGCAGGTGTGGATCCGAATGAACTTCGCCGTAATTTGCTCCAAGAAGAAATCGTGGTAAGCGTGAGGCACGGGCGTTTGCGAGTGGCAACTCATGCTTACAATGACCGAGAGGACATTCAGCGTTTGATAACCGCAGTAGACCAAACCAACTCAAAAAATAGGACTTCCCGGTCATGAGCACAGACTCAACATACAACCCCTACACGCCTATATCCACTCCGGACCAATCGAGGCCGGGGGGCAAGATGCCGCTCAGGGGATTCGTGAAGGTCATTTGTATTTTCTTTATCGTGCTTGGTGCCCTGGGTCTGCTTCAGACGCTTCAGTCGATAGTCGGGATAGCCATGGTCTTGTCCGCCGACGAAAAGCAATTTAACCCGATGAATATTTTTCCAGGGGCCATGCTGATAACGATCTTGATTGGACTGGTCAATTTCGCGGTTTCGGTTTGCGAAATTGCGGGTGGGGTGATGGCACTCCAACAAAAACGGCTTGGTGCAAACCTCATCCGATTCGTTTCGGGGTTCATGTTGATTTTCAAAGTTGCGGAGACAGCCTACGGCTGCGTGGTAGGGTATCTGTCGATTGGTCCGATCAAAGAGCAAACGATAAAGCAGATGCCAGCCCAGCCAGCCAACGGGCCCGATATGGGAATGATCATTGACATTGGGATGTATATAGGACTCGGAATTGCCGTTTTGTTTGGTCTGGTCATGTTCTTCTTCTACCTCTTTTCTTTTTTGAGCTTTGGCAAACAAGAAACGTTGTCCCAGTTTTCCTAAGGTGATGCGAACCATGCCAGCAGAACTTAGCCCCAATAAAGCCGTATACACGGGTTCGTTTGATCCGGTGACGCTTGGTCATTTGGACATTATCGAACGAAGCGCCAGGCTCTATGCCTCGCTGGTGGTGGGCGTCGGGGTCAACTCGGCGAAGCAGTCACTGTTTTCGACCGACGAACGCATTGAATTATTACAGCGAGTGACCCGGCATTTGCCTCACGTTACGGTCGAAAGATTCGATGGGTTGGCTGTCGACTTTGTGCGAAACCAGAAGGCCAGAGTGATGGTACGTGGCGTTAGGCCGCTCACCGACATTGCAGCGGAGTTCACCATGATGATGGCCAATCGCCAATTGGATACCGAAATCGAAACGGTTTTTTTGATGGCGGATGAGGTTTATGCACATGTTTCGAGCACCTTAATCAAACAAATCGCCAGTCTTGGGCATGGCCGTTCGCTAGATCGGTTTGTCCCTGCCGAAATCATTCCAGCATTGATGGAAAAAGTGCGGGCCACTCAAGCATCCCGTTGGACCGAATAGATAGGAACAGGCGAAATGATACTTGGCGAACCTCAAACGAGCCAATACGACTGGCGTTTTCAGATCTTTGGATTTCCGGTCCGCGTATCTTGGCTGTTTTGGGCAGTCAGCGCTGCTCTCGGGTATAGCTGGGCAATGTCGCTCCAACGGATGTACGGAGTGCAAAACATCCAAGTGAATTTGGGTGTCGTACTAGCGATTTGGGTTGCCGTCACTTTCGTTTCCATACTGGTGCACGAGCTAGGTCATGCGTTAGCGTTTCGTTATTTTGGCATCCGCTGCGACATTGTGCTTTACCATATGGGCGGTCTGGCCATCCCAGGGGCAGGAATGCTCTGGGGACGAAATGGGCGGAGAACACAGCTAAGCCACGGAGATCAGATCCTAATTTCCGCCGCTGGTCCCGCGTTCCAATTGCTGTTAGCCGTTTTTGTGGGTGTGGTGGCCATCTTATGCGGTGTCTTCGTGTCCGAATTCAAATGGTTGGCGGATTATTTGCATTTGGAAGTGAGTCAGCCTCGAAACCCACTTGTCTACGCTTCGATACGATTCATGGTGACCTCGAGTATCTGGTGGGCGCTCATCAATCTTCTACCGATTTTTCCGCTCGATGGTGGTCAGATCGCTCAACACCTGTTCGGGATTTTTCGGCGCAACAGCGGGTTGATGGAGGCGCATTCGCTCAGCGCGGTTGTCGGCAGCTTGGTCGCATATTGGTGCATCACACGGGGCATGACGTTCAACGCTTTGTTCCTTGCATCGATGGTGATGAACAACATTCAGGCGATTCAAGCCGGTGATGGACGTCGAAATTGGTGATTACGCAAAAAAATTTCAAATATTTTTTTGCCCTTGCGCAGACCCTTTTTCGGCGCCTCAACATCGCTTGCGCAGTCATCTTCGCGGTCGTTTTTTTGCGCCGATGAATCTCGTTTTTTTAGCGATGACTTCACGTTCAGCGATCATCCAACGAGCGTTGATTGCAGAGCTGTTGTCGATGTCGCATGTTGTTTCAAATGACAGTCGTCGAAGATAGCTTCGCAACCCACATCAATGCGTGATGGCAATAAAAATGTTGGGTTTTTTGCATTCATCACCGATTGCGAGATGCTGATTCGCGAGGCAACTAGCGCGCATGATTGACGATGAAGCGCGATGCAACGCGTCGTTTCAACGATCCTGTTGCGAGCATAAACAGGTCGCCAATCAACATGCATCAACGACCCATTGACGATCGAAAAAATTCGCGTTGATCGATCGATACGAGCCTTGCTAGATCGAGCACGTTCGACATGCCGTTGTGGAAAATCGGTTTCATTTATGTGGAAAAATTGTCGAAAAGATGTTGCATTAACTTTCGACTTTTATACAAATAGTCGAAGTGGATGTTGTTCCTTTGAAGAGATTGGTTGTTTGGGTACTCGATCCGTCGAGAACACGACACGACGTCACCAACCAAACAGTTTCGACAAAGGGTTTTTAAGTACCGGTTGCTAGTCATAGATCGTTCATCTACTGCTTCTGATGTTCGATCGGTGCGGCGACTAATAATTTCGCTTTTCGGAGGATGTATCCGTGGCCAAGAAAAAAGCTGGGGCAACGAAGAAGAAGGTAGCTAAGAAAGCTGCTAAGAAGACTGCAGCACCTAAGAAGGCTGCAACCAAGAAGAAAGTAGCCAAGAAGAAGGCTGCTAAGAAGACTTCCACAAAGTCTCCTTCGTAATTCCGTTGCTCTGCTAGAGCATTCGGCTTCTTGCCGATAATCTGCTCGAAGCAACAAAACCAAGACCGCCGAGTGGTATTTCCCGCTCGGCGGTTTTTTTTTGATTTCATTGTCGCCTTTCGCTCCGCGAAAGTGGGTTGTCGAGGCGCACTTTCGCGGAGCGAAAGGCGACAATGGTCTGTGGTCCGAGACTCCCAAAACTCCCCGTCTAACCATGTTTTCAACGCTGTGAAGCATTTCCAACAGCTCCGAGCGGACGAACGTGCTTCACAGGTTTACCCGTATTACGCAATCGGAAAAATTGACTCAACCCGCAATCGCTCAAATGACGATACGTTTTTAAACCGGTGTGCACTGGGCATCCGACGGGCGAACGATTTGGCGCAGAATGATGACTTCCAACACACAAAAACGGAGCAAGCCTAAACAGCGAACGTTGCTTTGTGTTGCCGTGCTTTTAACCCTATCCAGCTGCGGATGTGTCTCCATTCGAAACACATCGCCTTGCGGATCGCCAAAAATTGCAAACTGCAGTGCCATCGGGCAGAACGACGTCAATTCAGGGGATTGCTGCCCATCATATGACAGGGACGAAATCATGCAGCAATGGGTTGGCAAGCTCCATCCCCGAACGTTCCTGCCTTCTCCAGTTACGGGGTGGGCCAGCAACTGCAAAGAGCGATGTGGAGCGGTGGGAACTTCCATCCGTGGTTGGATTCACGCGAAAAAGGAAGAGGCAAATGCTCCCCCATGGCCGCGCTTTCACCCAATTCCGACCAAGCCTGTTTTTGAGCCCGAGGGTGCGGAATCGTCGATTTCACCCGAGATTTATGGCCGATTCGGAAAGGGCTAAGCGGTGCAATCCGTCCAAGCTCGGTTGCAGTCAGATGGGTTCTTAATCCTTGAGGAATGCCTTTCGCATGAAGAGTGCCAAGCGTGGTGTGTTCGCGTATCCGATTCCTTGGATAATGCAGACGCCCAAGGTCGGCTTCAAACGAAAATCGCGGATCAGAGTGTTACTTATGGCTCAAGGAATCTTCTAGCGATTTGTCCCGAAGTCGTCGAGTTGCTATTCCGTCCGGTGATTGCTGCCAGTTGTCGGGAGATTCTGGGTGGTGACTACGGTGTCGTACGGGGTCTGTACTTCGACAAACCACCCGGATTATCATGGTCGCTTCCATGGCATCAGGATCTGACTATCGCGGTTGCAGAGCGCCGGTCCATTGATTCGGCCAACGTGTCTATCGATGGCTTCTCTAAGCCAACTCTTAAAGCTGGTATTTGTCACGTAGAAGCCCCAACTTCTTTGCTGGAACAAATGCTAACCGTCCGAATCCACTTGGATTTAATGGGACCGCACAATGGCCCAATTGTTGTTCGACGCAGCTCGCATCTAGCAGGCAAACTACTCCATAGCCAAGTCCCTGCTGCCGACGACGTAACGGAAGTTCACTGTCCAGCAGGATCAGCAATGCTGATGCGCCCTTTGCTAAGTCATTCGTCGATCGCGAGCTTGCCAGGCTTGAGCCTACACCGTCGAACGATTCACTTGGAACTCTCTGCGATCGAAAACTTGCCCTACGGATTTCGTTGGCATACGTATATTCCGATTAGGAATGGACAACCTTAAGTTGGCCAGGCCGGTTAGCTAGTCGATTAGAACCAGCAAAACTCGAGTGGTGGCACTCGCCGAGACGTGTCGTTTTTTCGTGTATTTAGTGTGTTTCGTGGTTGGCTGGGTTTCCACTATTTTCCCTCTCGACCTACAGCAGCCCAGTTCACTAAGCTACGGGACGATAGCTCTAACCAAGTATGTTTTGATAGCTTTCGATAGAGAAACCGAAATCTCCATGGAAGGACGACTCGGAAAATGACCCAGCAAACCAACGCCCAATTCGCCTATTCAAAACCCGCTCGGCGCAAACGTTTTAAAAAGCGCCATATGCTACTAGGTGGCTTTCTCCTTTTCCTCTTGGCGATCCTTGTGGGGGTCCCTTTTGCATTGCAGAACCGCGACTTGGTCGTTTCCACGATCAATCGCAATGCCGGCATCGCCCCGATGCGGATCGACTTAGAGAGCATCGAAGGGGGCTGGATGCGTTCCATCAAAGTCCGTGGGCTTCGGTTGATTGACGACAAGGGTGCGGAGTTGGTCAAAATTGGCGAAATTGACACCGAGCTCAATCTGATTCGGCTTGCGACCAATTATAAAAACCTAGGTACGATCACGATTCGTGGTGCGGAAGCCGTTATCGATGTCCAGCCAGGCACAACCAACTTCGAGGAAGCCATCAAGCCACTGCTCACTTCCAGCGCTTCTGCCTCCGCAACAACCAGCAAGACGTCGGCCCCATCGAAATTGCCAACTGGGAGAATTCGTATCGCGGACGCGATTATTCATGCTCGAGACAGCGTCGACTTAACCGCCTGGGATTTTAAGGTAAGCGAAGCCGACATTCCCCTTCCAACGCAAGAACAACCCATACCGCCCATGACGCTGGTTGGGATCGTTCAGCAAACAGCATCGCTTCCCGGTGAAACTCTCATGGGTGGCCAGTTCACTATTCGGACGCAGCCGATTGCGGATGCGGCCAACGCTTCTTTAAACGGTCTGGTCCCGATGAGGATGAATATCTCGACCAACGGCCTACCACTGCAGTGGTTTAGTTTGGTCAAGCGACGACTTCCTGAAATTCCAATCGAGCGATTGTTCGGGCTGGCAACAGTCCAAGCCGACATTGAAATGCGCGACAACAACAATATCCAAGCCAAAATACAAACGGCCCAAATCGACTCACTTCGAATCATCGCTCCAGACATGGTTGGGAAACGGGGGGCTGGACTCCAACAGATCAAGTTGAGCGGCAACGTTCAGCTTCATCAGAATCGATTGGTAACACAAAACGCAGTCCTGCAGTGCGATATTGGGGCCTTGGCGGCAAATGCCGAAATGCCATGGCCGCTTGTAGTGCCGTCGGTGACGCAGCCTTGGCTCAACGATTCAGACCTTGAAATACAAGGCAATGTCGACCTATCGCGTTTGATTCAAATGGCGCCCGACTTGATTCAGATGCAAGACCAGGTTCAATTGCTTGCGGGCAATGCAACTTTGAGCGTCAGCCAAAGAAAATCTCCCACAATCGCAGGAAGTGCCAATGCCGCTCCCCCAACCAGCAACTACAAAATGCAATTGGGTGGTCTGCAAGCCAATGTACGAGGCACCGCCATGCGGTGGGATCAAGCCTTGCAAGCATCGGTCGACGTATCCGCCAATAGCCAAGGCCAGCCCAGCTTCAAGGCGGACTGCACGGCTGAGTTCTGCAAGATCGAAGGAGCAGGCGATCTGCAAGAGGGACAGCTTGATGGACGATTCGATCTGGCAAAGATGCAGCAGCGTCTTTCCCAATGGTTCGCATTGCCTGTGGAAAGCTTAAGCGGTTCGGCCGAATGCAAGATGGTTTGGAAGCAGGACGGCAGCAATCGACTCACTGCGAATGGCAAATTGGTAACGACCCCAGTAAAAATAGTCAACAAGTACGGCGAATTGGACGAGCCAGCCTGGGATGGAGCCTTTGATCTCGTTGCCCGAGTCGACCAGGGACGCATCATTCAAATCGATCGCGGGCAAGCATCGTTTCAAGCGACTGGTGAATTGCTCTCCGCACAAATACTGGAGCCTATTTCATTGGTCAGCGCTACCGCCGGGATGGCCCAACTGCCACCCGCTGGCATCCAACTCAAATTGGTGGGAGATCTGGGTGGATGGCAACGTCGCGGTCAACTCTTTGCCGGTGTCGATCCTGGCATCAAGCTGGGTGGCAAATGCGAATTGGACGCCAAAGGAGCTTTGGACATCAACCATTTGGAAGTCACTCAAGCCAACTTTGTTACCGAACCGTTTATGGTCAAGAGCGGCGAAACCCTTTTTCGCGAGTCGCGGCTTGTGGGAAATTTCACCGGCCGAATTGATTCGCAAAACATAGGACGATTGCAGGTGGATAATCTACTGGTTCAATCCGAATCGTTTGCTTTGCAAGCAATGGATGCTGCCGTTCCCAATCGCGAATTGGCCCGCCAGGGGCAAGCCGGTTACCGCATCGACCCAAGCCGTTTGATGTCCGCCATACATTTCGAAACGGCCAACGGCGGTTCATCGAGCGACATCTCGGTGGAGGGGGACATCACGGGCCAAATTGTGTGGCAGGTGGACCCGCAACAGCTCGCATGGCAACTGATTTCGGACGCAAAAAACATCCGTGCCTTACAGCGCAATGCAACTCCGAGTGCCACACAGGAGCCGGGGCAACTCGTCAACACCGTCGCCGCTCGCTCCAACACGCCTTCGGTGCTCTGGGAAGAACCGCAAGCCAAGCTACTGGTGGATGGTCGCTATGAAGTTAGCACCGGTAAGCTAGAGATCCCAAAGGCGGAACTCATGACGGAGTGGATCGCGTACGCCGGCAAGACAAATATGACCACGCAGGGAAAAAAGACACTCTTGGTTTCTCAAGGCAACATGACCTACGACGCCGCTCGAGTCGCACAACGCCTGCGTCCATGGACTGGCGACTACTTAAGCGTTCAGGGACAACGCACGCAACCTGTCGAAGTGACCTGGACTTCCAGCGAAAACGCCAACTGGGCGGAGTCCTTACAAGCCAAATCGCAAATCGGATGGGACAGCGCCAGCATGGTCGGTATCGAAATTGGAAAAGCGGACTTTCCTTTGAAGATCGAAAATGGCCACTTCCTATCGCGTGCAGAGATTCCAGTATCTCAAGGAACGTTGCGATGGAATCTCGACGGCGATGTGGCTGGCAATCCTATTGTCATCGTTCAAAGTCCAGAAAAAGTCATCGAAAATGTAGCGATCACAAGACAAATGTGCCAAGGCTGGTTGAAATATGTTGCTCCTATTCTGGCGGACGTCGCCAGCGTTCAAGGAAATTTAAGCCTAAAGATCGATGAGGCATCTATTGTCCCAACCGATTTGAAACGGCAAACGATCAAAGGCCAACTACAAGTGCACGGCGCGAATGTGGGACCTGGTCCGTTAGCGGATCAGCTGCTTGGTTTGGTCCAACAGGTCCGCGCACTGCGCAAGGGCGCAGGTGCGACCGACGGCGGAGGGCAACAGACAACCTGGCTGCAATTGCCCGAACAGCAGATTGGATTCGATGTTCAGCAAGGTCGCGTCGCCCACAAGAACATGCAGATTCAAGCTGGAGATGTGGTCATTAACACCTCTGGCTCTGTTGGCATTGATGGCCAACTCGAACTGATCGCGGCGGTCCCCATCTTGAAGGACTGGGTCGACAAGACACCGTTGCTTCAATCGCTGGCGGGGCAACAGATTCAAATTCCAGTTCGCGGGACCATCCAACGTCCACAAATGGACCTGAGCAGTTTCGCATCGATCGGTCAGCAGCTTGCAACGGCAGCCATTCAGGGTGCCGCCAAAAAGGAAATTGACAAAGGAATTGGCAAGCTCTTCGGTCCTCTCTCGCAGCAATTGGGGCCATTGCAACAAGGGATGCAACAGATGCAGCAAGGGGTTCAGCAGAATTTGCCACAGTTCCCGAATCTTCAAAACTTGCAGATTCCAGGCTTCGGTAGCGGTGGTCCTTTTGGTGGCGGCCAGCCTCCGCCAGCACCTCAACCATTGCCACCACAGTGACTAGTGTAGCTCGGCACTCCGTGCCGAAACAAACGGCAGAGTGTGCACGGTCTATTAAGACAGACCCAAAGTTGCAAGTTGCTATTTCCCGTGGCGGATGCTGCCAGCCTCCGAATCGACGCTAGTAGCAGCGTCGGTCACGACGGCGTGGGCATCACTTTTTTTTCAGGAACGGATTGGGTTTTAGCTCGATTGGCTTAATCGATTGCAGATAGTCGAGCGTGGTGGCGGCAGGTTCACCGCCGACTTGCGCATGGAAATGTAGACTAAACCCGTGCGGCCCACGAGCGTCGATGAGCGACGGCTGCAGAGTCAAAAACGCTTTGATCGCATCCAACTGGCCCATCATGGCTGCGCAGAATAGGTCCATCCGAGCACCTTGCAAAAGCAGGTGCTCAACAATGTCTTTGCGTCCCATGTGCGAAGCCCCACCCAATGCTGTCTCCCAATCGCCGCCACCCCAATCGATCGAAGCGTTTAAAAGCGACGGTTCTCGATCGAGAAGCTTCTTTACCATGTCCAGATCGGAATGCGCGTAAATCACGAAGTCCTGAGCCAGCTGGCGATTGATTTGCGGTTTTTTCCAGGATGGTTTGAACGAAGGAGCTTCGTAGTCCCGTTCAAAGGGGGCTTCGGTGGGCCCAGTTTTGGGAACGGTCGGTTCGTCCTGAGTTAACCCTCGGCGACTCGCAGCCCCAATGACGGCGGCTCCGGCCACAACTCCAAATACACGACGTGTTACCTGTTTACGCATCGCTCGTCCCCCCTTAGTGCCAAAATCAAACCTGCTTCAGGAATTGAGTATAGCAGTTTCCGAGTTCGATTTTTGGGCAACGATACCGAACGGGGCGCGGTCGTTGATTATGCGGCAGAAAACGTCGAAACCGACTTCACGATTGCACAATCGTCGGGAAAAGTATGGAATGCTTGGATTAGCAGTTGCCGTTCCCGTTCCTCGACGTGCACAAAACTAACAGCCCCGAAGGCGATGCGTCCGCTCGAATCAAAGGAATGAACCAGTTCGTTTTCGCATTGGCTCGATTGCAATTGGTTGTGCAGCATCCAAAACATGTCCGTCGAGACATGCTCCAGTTCAAATTGGGTGTGATACGTCACGCCCTGCTTGCGATCGACTCTCTCGACGTTCTTACCTTTAAGGTTCGAACCAATCAAACGCCTTTTCTGAGGTAGCAGTTGCTTGGACGAGCAAACGACCTCGCTCATGACGACCGAACGGGAATTGAACGTGACGAGATGGCCGTCGCTGGTGATATCGATTCTTGCGGAATACTTACTTCGATCAATCGATCGACTGCGATAGATACTGAAGAGTTCGGGGTGGAGGGATCTTCCAAAAACGTAAAAAGCATGCTCGGCAACTGTCGGTCGGATCGAAAGCACGAGGTAAACCTTGCGTTGTAAGGATGGAACGATTTGAGAGGATGAGGGGGCGGGATTATAGTCCTTTGATTATGTCCCAACCAAGATCAACTTGGCAACAATTTCTCAATTGATTTTTTTATGGCAAACTGCGCCCAATGGTGTTGACAAATCCTTGCCTTGCCGATTTTCGCAAAAGCGCATCGAAGGGCCTGACTATTTGCGGAGCGAAAAGTACTTGTGGACGAGCGAGGCCCTTCGCTCGTTGTGTTCCTGCAAAACCTGAGCGAGGGCCTCGCTCAGCCACAGACAATAGACGTTTCTTATAGATTCACAGTCTAGGAGCGAAAGGCGACCTTTTCGGTGTGGCACGCCCAAAGCGAAGCGTGGGCGTGGGAACTGGGGCAAATGTTTCTAGTCCACGTGGGACGACCGGATCTGTTATGATAGCTGTCGGAATTCTCTAATTGCCTTCAATCAATCGCAATCGAGATGACCTGACTACCATGACCTCCAACGATGAAGACGATCAACCATGCACGTGGTGATGGCTGCAGCGGAAGCGATTCCGTTTGCTAAAACAGGCGGACTCGCAGACGTTTGCGGTACTCTCCCCCTCAAGTTGGCAGAGCAAGGCCATCATTGCAGTATTTTTATTCCGGGCTACCGACGCGCGATGACATGCGGTTTACCCATGGTCGACACTCATGTCACCTTCGTCGTAGATATGGCTGACCGACCGATGGCAGCTCACATTCTTAAAACGACCCTCGGTAACGGTGCTGTCGGTAACGGTGCTGTCGGTAACGGTGCGGTGGATGTTTATTTGATCGATCAGCCTCTCTACTTTGATCGAGACCAACTCTACGGGGACGAACGAGGCGATTTCCGAGACAACTGCGAACGGTTTTGTTTTTTTTCTCGATGTGTCGTCGAAGCCATCGAACGGCTGAAACTGCCTGTCGACATTATCCACTGCCACGATTGGCAAGCGGGTCTAATTCCGGCTTACCTCAAAACCAATTTTCGTGATTTCCAGTGGTATCGCAACGCAGCCTCGGTGATGACGATCCATAATCTGGCCTACCAAGGTCGATACTGGCAAGCCGATATGGGCCTCACGGCTTTGGATTGGCAGTATTTTAACTGGCAGCAGATGGAGTTTTTTGGCGATCTCAATCTGCTCAAGACAGGCATCGCTTTCGCAGACTTCATCACCACCGTGAGCCCATCCTACGCAATGGAAATCCAAACTCCCGCCCACGGCTGCGGATTGGACGGGTCTCTGCGAGTCCGCGGCAATCGGATTTCCGGTATCGTCAATGGTGTGGACTATGCCGTTTGGGACCCCACCAACGACAACCATTTGGTGCAGAAGTACAGCGCTGAGAATTGGCAGACTGGAAAGAAACAATGCAAACGCGATTTGCAACGCCAAGTCGGGCTTCCGGAACGCGACGACGTTCCGCTCATCGGTCTGATCGGTCGACTCGCCGAACAGAAAGGCTGGGATTTGGTCCTGCCCATGTTGGAACAGTCCGTCGATGCGTTGGATGTGCAGTGGGTTATTCTCGGGAACGGGGAACAACGATTTGCTGGTCCCTTGTCCGAATTGGCCCGTCGTCGCCCGGATCGAGTAGCTGTTCGACTGGAATTTTCGGATCCACTCGCGCACAAAATAGAGGCAGCCAGCGACATGTTTCTGATGCCGAGCCGCTACGAACCTTGCGGTTTGAATCAACTTTACAGCCTGCGTTACGGGACCGTTCCGATTGTCCATGCCACAGGCGGATTGATCGATACCGTGAACAACCTAAATGAAGCCAGCTTGGCAGTCGGGACGGCGACAGGATTCTCGTTTCTGCATTACGACTACGATTCGCTCAAGGAATGTGTCCAGCGGGCCGTAGATACTTATTGGCGTCAGCCCAAAGTCTGGGATACACTAGTTCGAAAGGGAATGGCGCAAGATTGGTCGTGGACCAACAGTGCGACCGCCTACGAATCCGCCTACCGCCGAGCCCGCGAGTTGGCAGCAATAGAGGGTCGACTCTAAAGAGCCAACATCGCCATGAACGAAACGCGTTACGATTGGTTATCGGATCGATGGGTTATCTTTGCCCCAAACCGCGAAGAACGTCCCGACCAATACCGTCAAACGCAACCAGTTGTTCAAAATGCCACAATGGAATGCCCATTTTGCTCGGGCAGAGAACACGAAACGCCGCGCCCTACGCTGGTCTTACCGGAAAAGGATTCGGACGAAACCACTTCCAACCGAAGACCGAATCCCGCCATGCTGGATCAGCAGGCCTGGCAAGTCCGAGTTGTTCCCAATAAGTTCCCGGCCGTTTCCTGTAGGGAGTCGATGGCCGACCAGCTAGTTACTTCCCATTATCATTCTGATTTGGGGCTTTCCGATTCGGCGATTTCTCTTCCTGAGAATACGTTTGGCTTGTCGCCGCAAAAGCAATTGCAAACCGCCACGGCCGAGCACCTGTTTCAAAGAAACACGTCTCCGCATGGCGCACACGAAGTCATCATCGAGTCGCCGATTCACGTCGACAGCATCACAGCACTACCTGCAAATCACATCGCGATCATTTTTGAAGCGTACCAACGTCGATTGAATCATTGGCGAGCGCAGCGAGATTTGAAGTATGCGGTTATCTTTAAGAACTATGGTGCGGATGCCGGTGCATCCTTGTACCATTCGCATAGCCAACTGATCAGCTTGGACTTTGTGCCTCGCGATATCGAAAAAATCAATTATCGCTTGATCCTACACCATGAGAAATATGGTTTTTGTTACATCTGCCAGTTGATGAACGAAGAGGAGGAACGGCAAGAGCGGATTCTATTTAGCTCGGAACACTTCGTTGCCCTTTGTCCATTTGCTTCTCGATTCCCATACAGTTTTTCTATCATTCCGAGAGCGCATCAGAGCAGGTACGAGGAAATTGGTAAAAAAGAACGCGATGACTTGGCTATCGTTACCAAGAAAACGCTCAGCGCGTTGGAATCGGCCCGTCCTTCGGCGGCATACAACTTTGTGCTCCAAACCAGTCCTTTTTCCGGCGGCAACGAGCAAGCCCATCACTGGCGGTTGCGCGTCATTCCCCGGCTTAGCAAAGTCGCTGGCTTCGAATGGGGCTCCGATTGCTTTATCAACACCGTAACCCCCGAGCACGCAGCCAAAACGCTTCGTTCCCACATCGTCTAAGCTGTTTGTGGACGAGCGAGGCCCTCGCTCGGTGTGTGCGCATCAGACCTGAGCGAGGGCCTCGCTCAGCCACAGAAACGCAATAGTCCCTTTCTAGAGATCCTGCATCCTGAACCGCCAAATCAGATACACTCAGCGGCAAGGCTAGGTCTGTTTGCGCCATTGAGAAGGCCTCGATCTTTAGCCGGGCCGACATCTGAATGCTAGCTTCTCACTTGTTGGCAAATTCTGGAAATTCGTTTGTTGAGAAGCCCAGCTTAAAGCTCCAATGGAGTGAGCCTAAAAATTCATTCAAAAGGAGCTTCAAGCATGGACAGCACTCAGTCTACCACTAGCGATTCTTCTTCGAAACAGGCTCGATGGGATCGCGATGCCATTTCCCAATTTATTCAGCAAATCGGATTGGACCAAGCAAGCGGAAAATCTCTAAATCGTTCGGCCATCGATCATGCAGTACCTCGCTCGAGCGCTCAGCGATGGGTGCGAAACCGATCCAACCTCAAACAGAACAGCGGACTGGCCCTAACTACCGTAGAGTTTTTTCGAATCACCCCAAGGGCTCGCGTTCCTACATAGCCTGTTATGTGCATTTCACCTTGTCGTCGGCCAAGCCAACGATGGAGGTATTCGCAACATTTGCTGGCTGCTTGAGCTTTGCCAACTGGATCGGTTCATTGCCTCATCCTATTGCGCCCAGCAGAAAGTTGCTGCCGACATTGAGATTGCCATCGCGCAGTTCGGCCAAGAAGAACAATCTCGGTTGGCCAAGGATATGCCGCATCGCAAGATCACTCTCTGCGAGGACGAAACGTTCCACCCTCAGATTTGCTTAGTTGCGATCGAGCCCGTATCCAACTATCTCATCCTAGAAGAGTATGCCGACAATCGCGATGCTACTACTTGGAACGCTACGATCAGCGAAGCACTCAAGCCATTCTCGGTCACGGTAATACAGTGCTGTTCCGACCTAGCCTCTGCTTTGATTTCTCATGCAGTAGTCTTTCTCGAAGCGCATCATTCGCCTGATCTATTTCATGTTCAGCACGATACTTGTCAAGCAACAAGCGCCCCGCTACATCGCCAAACTGCGAAAGCCGAGAAGGCATTCAAGGCGGCCGACGACTTGTATCAGCAAGCAGCCAAAGAGATCGGAGATTTCCAGGGGAACTGGCCTAATTCAATCGAACAGATAGCCCAAGTGCAGAAGCTGGAAAGCGAGATTTCCAATCTCGAAGAAGTTCGCAATAACGCTCGTAATGAATTCGAAACGGTTCAATCGAGGCAGCGCCGAGCTCGCGACGCTCGCTTGGGTATTGGGCTGGACTACCACCCATTCAACATAACGACCGGTGCCCCTAGGAAAGCCTCTGAAGTCGAATCAAGCCTAGCGGGTCACTTCGGCACTTTAGACCAAGTTGCAACCGAAGCCAACTTGGGGCAATCGTCTTTTGCACGCATTGCTAAGGCCAGGCGCGTGTTGCCTGCGTTGATCGAAACGATCCGCTTTTTCTGGACACTCATCAGTAGTCACGCACAAGAGCTGAGCAAACAATTCTCATCTGAGGTTGTAAGGGTATGGTGGAACGAACTCGTTGCAGGTTGCTATCTTGCATTGGTAGCCGAACGTTGTAAAGACTCCAATGAGCGCAAACGACTCCGCGAACTTTCAAGTTCGATTCTTGAGAGGGCTAAAGCCCGTGATGGCCCACTCAAGGAACTCAGCGAGGAGCAAAAAGACCACCTCGTTGCAGAAGCAAGAATAGCAGCCGAGTGGTTTCAGCGATCGAGCTCATGCGTCGAAGGACGCAATGGGCAGCTGTCGTTGCGTCATCACGGCTTGAGAGAGATCACCAAGAGAAAGCTTCGTGTACTGGGTGTGTTGCACAACTTCGTCATCAAGCGAAGAGACGGCAGCACAGCAGCCAGCAGGTTCTTTGGCCAAAAGCCACGTGAACTGTTTCCATGGTTAGTTGAACACATGCGACTTCCATCGTGCCCTCGAAGGAGACGTACGAAGATACTGTAGCACGAGAAGATCGGGACGCAGAGAATCATGGTCGATTTTAAAAAATCGGTCGATGACCCGCTACCGCTACGCAAAAACCGCCCCGACTACAAAACAATTGCCTCAAATGCTACCATTCAAACAACTGGCCCGGCTAAAGATCGAGGCCTAAAGTCACACCAACCGGAAAACCCATCGGATTTCGGTTCTTTGGATCAAGTTTCGCCTAACTCTCGACTACAGATGACCTTCGGCGACAACACTAATTTCTCGCACCATGCAACGGCTCGGCGGCGTGGACTCGAAGACTTAACGCCAGGTTAGCCCAATGGAACTAACATCTGTTTTTAGGAGTATGGACTTGCTAGTCCTACCCGTTGGCTCATTCAGATTGGACAAGATTGCAATCCTTTCCCTCGTTCAAAGATTCGGATGGGTATGGAAAACCCAGCCCTTACGTTAACAAAGTGTGTATTCATCTTGGTTTGCTGCTTGACACGTTCGGTCCGACAGATGTATCAATTGCTATCAGTTGCTGGAGCTTGATGCCATTTTTGGAGTTTTTTCAGCGTAAGGCGTCGGGATTTTTTTGCAACGGAAGGGAAAACGAATCCCGTAAGGCAAATCTGAATATCAAACGGTTGGTTTCACAGATTTGTAGACGTGAGCTGATTGATTTGGCAAGCCACGTGGTTCCCATTTCAGATATCCATTTGTTACGACGAGGTTGGTGGGATGGCATCCTACGAGGTTGCCCATGTCGATTTTTGGGAAATGTATTGGATATGCTATATTGCAGGACCACTTCTTAAGTTGGCTTGGAGCAAGAAATTTACGTCACCGGTACCTAAGTGAATCCGAAATGGGCTTTTCAGAAATACAGTGGCGCTCTTGGTCCTTTTCGGTAAGGGGAGCCACGTTTTTAGGCATCGCAGGTGTTGTCGCTCTGGCTCTTGCGCGTTTGCCAAGTGTGGGATTACTCGTTGTTGCTGCAGTTCTGTGGACCATTCGATTCATCCAAAACGGGACCATTCCAAGCTTTTCTTTGAAAACAATATTGCTCGCGACGGGACTAGTCGCTTGCGGCATTGTTTTAAAAATGGCAGGCGATCCATGGAAAGAGGTCCACCGTTTTTCAGGCAATGAATCGAATGTTGCAATGTCTCCAGATGGGAAATTGGTAGCGGCCAGTCAGGGAACAACGATCGAAATTCGAGAAACCCAAACTGGTCGCTCGGTACAAACAATCAAGATGGCACCTATCGATGCAGCGACGAAAGTAAACCAAAAGCGGGCATCTAAGATAGCCTTCACTTTAGACGGGAAGTCTCTAATGACGGTCGACTGGCAAACGTATCCTAGTTTGTTTAGCGTTTCACAAGGCGAAGAAATTAGGGGATGGCCTAAGAACAGCGGGATATGTCCGATTGAAACGTTTGGAAATCGATTTGTGGCAAATTCAACGAACCCAGGCATGGCCGTGGAAACCTGTAACGTCTACGATGTCCAACGTGTCGAACCGATCCTAACTATCGCATCCCACAATCCGTTTTGTCGCTCGATTTCCCCCACCGGATCGCGTGTCCTGGTAGGAAAGGATAATAGCACTGCAGAACTTTGGAATGTCGATGAGCAATTGCTCGTCGGAACAATTCCGATACCGCAGACATATCCATTTACAAATCAGTTTACCGGCCCTGTTTTCACCAAGTTCTCATGTGATGGGAAGTTTCTCGCCGTACCAACTTCCGTAGGCGTCGACATATGGAATGTGACGCGTTGCAGAAAGGTTGCTGAATGGAATCCACAGAAGTTTCAACACTTAACGTCGCTGGTATGGGCTCCCGATGATACTCGACTAGTGGCGAGTTTCAATGAAGTTATCGTTCCGTCGGGGCGAGCGATCGGCCACTGCTTCCTCCTCGACCAAAATTATCAAGAAATTGCTCCCATCAGTGGAACGAACGCGACGTTTTCTCCATCGGTCGACCGCATCGCCACGACCTCTGCGAATGGGCTATTCTTAATGCTTGACGGATCAAATGGCGAATCGATTGCTGGGATCCTCGGGCGACCCATGGAAATGGTTCTTGAGAACCCTGCAATTCACTTTTCGCCGGACGGCGACTGGTTGTTTGTAAATGGCGATCCAACGGTGTATCATAGGGAGAGATCTGAGTTTTGGTATGGCTACTACCAGCTTCCCGCGTTTTGGGGAATGGTGTTTTTTCTTACAGCCATGATCGAATCCATTTATGTTGGCAGAATAATCGCACTCGAATAATGCCGCGAAGTGAAATCGCTGTTACTGGTAGTGCCGACACGTTTTTGATCGCGGGAACCAAATACGTTCCATCTGCACAAATCCGTGATCACTTAGTCCACGGTTATCAACCGTTTGGATTGCCGTTAATAGAGCGGTGGGACCTTAGCCCTACCTCAACATACGCGACAGGTAGGTCTAGCACGGATGCAATGGATTTGGCAAAGGCTTTTGCGGTAAGTCGGTACATTATTCTTGCAATACGCAATCCTCGCTCTGGGGACCGTCGATTTCGCACGCGAATGTCGTATTCGACATGTTGCAAATCGGAATTCTCATCTCGAGTACCGGTGGCCTCAATGCAAACTTGAAGAAGCTGATCCTTCAGAAAAACGCTTCGAAACGGGAGCCCAAAGACTCGCCACTCTCGAACTACGTTTCCATCTTGAATCTGGATCGATTTTTGGATGAATCTTTCCCCGATGATCGCGATCAACATTGCTGCGCTGGCAAACAGGGACCAAAGAAAAAACTCTTGAAACCCGAGAGAGACGAGAATTCCAGACCCGACTAATACAAGTGAAGCAATCAGAAATAGAAGCAGAAATTGTGAAATCGGCCTTAGCTTGCGTGCTATCGACGAGGAGCCCGGCTCACTTGAATACTGCCAACGAATCGACTGAGCGTCCAAAAGCTCTTTCAATTCGAGCTTGGAAATCTTGATCCTTTTTTCGATTGGCTGTTTGAGCATCGCTGGGATAGAATCGAGGGGGAGCGTAAATACGATCTTCTTTCCGGCAAACCGCCCGCCAACTTGCAACTCCCAGTCTATTCCCATGCATTCTTTTCCGGTCGGTTGAGACCACGGCCTGGGCAGCCAAGCTGGAATGGACAGAGCGAACGAGAATTCTGTCTCTGGCTGAAATGGATTGTCAATCCCAGGTTCCGTTGCACAGCCAATGGACCAATAGAGTTCGCGTAGATTGACAATTGGGCCACCATCGTCCGACTGCCAATCGCGTTTTTCATAAAGGGAGAGAGAAACCTTTAGTTGCCGCGCTGCCTCGTTGGACTGGCGAGAAAAAACGAGTTTTCCGATTAACTTATTGAGTGGCGAATCCGTTGAATTGTCCATCTCCAGCCGCATGTCGCCAACGGCTCGCTGGTAGGCCCATCTTCGAGCTAGCAGGCCTAACGCGAAAACGAGCGTGCTAGCTGCACCGACGATCGCAATCGCGCTTCTACTTGGTTGATTCCATCCGAAAGCAAAAACAAGAACAAATAGTAATTGATAGAACGCAATGAGGATCAGCAGTTGCGAAACTGGTGGAGCGAAGTGCTGAATGGGTAACGTGATGAGTGTCGGTGCTGCTGAATCGACAAAACGAACATCCGAAGAAGTTGTCCATCGTCTGAACGATATTAAAGCTGCGAGCGAGACGAGCGTACCGATTGCATTGATGACGCTTCCGGAAATCCATCGGGATAGGACGAACTCGGTGTTGGACGCTTCGCCCCTCGGCCATTTTTCAATGAGTGTTGGATAAAAGAGTTTGTGGTACGCCTCGCCCCATAGATAGAGGGAAGCCGCCATCATTGCTAAACCACCACCTGCTAGGAGAATGAGGGTCTTACTCATGTTAGAGTATTCTAGCTGTTAGACGCTATCTTTTTCCGGATGAAGCCACGGAGCGCG
>JANMLD010000175.1:0-3063 GCA_031372345.1 Pirellula sp. | reverse complement strand
GATCTGTTCTTTTCCGAGGACGATGGAACCGTATTGCGGCTTGTCCTGCCACCAGATGTAGGTGTGTATCTTTTGTCCGTTCAAATAAACATGGAATCCTTGTCTCGCCAAAACCGCGATGCGATACGAATCGCAGTTGAGGTCTTCGACTTCAAAAGTTGTGCGCATCAGCAGGAATTCGCCATTACCCCATGTTGAGGGGAATTTGTCCAAGGTGATTCCGCTGTGTTTCCAGACGCCCTTTCCGATGGGGGCCTTGCCTTCCGTCCACTTGCTGTCATCGAAGTCGGGCATGTACCAATTCTCCATCCCGGCTGGCAGCATGATGTCACGGAATCGCCTGTCATCATAGTTTTCCAGCTTGTCCTTCTTCTTAGTGGGATCAATCGTAGCGAAGCGCCAGGTCCGTTCTTCCGGCAGAGGCTTGCCAACCGGCTTCCAGTAGTTATCCCATTTCCGTTCCCTGTCGAAAGTGCCATCCTTTTTCAATGTGTGAGCGGTCCCGACGATATTGTTATACTCACCCTGCTTGGGCTGTGCGGCGGCCATGGCATGATCCCAGAAGGGGGCGGTATCAACAGCAACCACATTGCCCTTGAACTCGGGCATGTCGGCTGGCGCGGCCATGGCTTTGCGGAAATTCACATGTTGCTCGCCGTCGACTCCCAGCACGCCGATCACGAATGGCATCTTCGGGGTTGACAGGTCTTTGCGAACATCGCGAATGAACTTGGCCAGCAGGTCTGAATAAACATCGTATTTTCCAGGTTGGTCGGGGCCGGGATAAGTAGTCCCATCGACCAGATCGTTGAAACCCTGAAGCCAGACAAAGCCCGCCAGTTCATAGCCAGCCTTCTCGTCATATTCCGGACAGACCCGATTGGGATCTGCCAGCACCTTTTTGACATGTTCTATCATCATTCGGTAAAACACACCCGAGGCGGAATCCTTTTCATCCTGCCACTTTTTCCGGTCCTCGGCTTTGGGAATCCCGTGGGCGCCCTGGGGATGCTTATCCCAAAGCTCCTGGATCGCCTTGGGCAGCGTGTATGGCCCGGCACTGGGCGGACGGAATTCGGTGTTGAGTGACTTGCCGCCCCAGGCGGTCTTTATAATCAGGATTGGCTGTTTCAACGCTTTCTCCGTATAGATGCCGAAGGTGAACTCGGGACCGATCTTGCCGCCGTCCTTGGTAGGTTGATTTCCACGTTCGCCAAAGCCTGCAGTCAATTTCCCCAGGCCCTCGCCATTTGCACTGCCATCATAAGGGCCGGTCAAATAGGACATCCAGACCTTGTCACATACCCGTGGAGTTCCATCGGGATTGCGCATCTCGTTAAGAATGGGCGCCGTCTGCGGATCCTTGCCGATATAGTCAAAAGTACTGATTGCGGCATGTCCCTCCATGTTCGACTGTCCCGCCAGGATGTAGACTTTGAGGGGCTTCGGGATTGGCAGTTCCGCCGCCGAGACGGTGGCAAAGGACGACAGGCCGAGCGCGGCAATCGCGATGGATGAAAGAGCAAACGCTCTGCGGGTGATGGGGTTCTGTTTCATTTTTGTTCCTTGTTTGCTGATCCTGTCGGCATTGGGTAAGGCGATCCTATGATGATGGCCTGTCGATGTTCATTCCACCTACGACAAAAGCACCGGGATTCTGAAAGATCCGCATGGCCTGGCCGTTCGTCAATCGCCTCTCCAAAATGTTTTGACCTCGCCACAAAAGAGCGAATTGTCGAGGCGGTCCCTATCGCTCGGCCAAACTCCGGTTTCCGGGCGCAGAAATTGGAATGCCAATTCCCCGAACATATTTCCCAGTTGGCCGTCGTGGGTATCTGTCGAGCGTTGGGGAATTGAAACATTGTACTGGGTAATACGAGTGATCAATCGTAGGTTCTTCTTGGAATTTAGTGGGTAGGTAGGAAAACGCTAGGGATTCGGTATCCTTTTGGAATGAACGAATTAACAGCAGATCATTGTAGCGCTTTGTAGGGACTTGATGCCGACTGGCGGGTTACTAATGTCGAGTTTCTGCCAAAAGCCAAATGGTGGATATTCGGATTGAGTATTGCGGCTCGAAGCTGTCTTGCCCGGAATGCAAATGTAGCTGTCGCGAGCTGATTTGGCCCCGGAACGAACGTGGCGTCACCTCGATACGATGCAGTTCACTACGACAATTCATGCTTCTGTTCCCCGAAGCGAATGCAGCACATGCGGCGTGCTTACCCAGCCAGTCCCATGGGCAGGTAAGCACTCGCGATTCACACTTCTGTTCGAGTACATGGCAGTGGAAGTGACCAAGGCGTGTTCGAGCCTATCGGCGGCGGCGAAACTACTCAACATCGATTGGCAAGCGGTTCAGTCGATCATGGATAGAGCCGTTGCTCCCAGTCTATTCCTATGCTCTGTTTTCCGATCGGTTGAGACCACGGCCTAGGCAGCCAATCTGGAATGGACAGAGCGAACGAGAATTCTGTCTCTGGCTGAAATGGATTGTCGATCCCAGGTTCCGTTGCACAGCCAACGGACCAATAGAGTTCGCGTAGATTGACAATTGGGCCACCATCGTCCGACTGCCAATCGCGCTTTTCATAAAGGGAGAGAGAAACCTTTAGTGGCCGCGCTGCCTCGTTGGACTGGCGAGAAAAGACGAGTTTTCCGGTTAGCTGATTGAGTGGCGAATCCGTTGAATTGTCCATCTCAAGCCGCATGTCGCCAACGGCTCGCTGGTAGGCCCAACTTCGAGCTAGCAGGCCTAACGCGAAAACGAGCGTGCTCGCTGCACCGAAGATCGCAATCGTGCTTCTGCTTGGTTGATTCCATCCGAAAGCAAAAACAAGAACAAATAGTAATTGATAGGACGCAATGAGGATCAGCAGTTGCGAAACTGGTGGAGCGAAGTGCTGAATGGGTAGCGTGTTCGTGGTACGCCTCGCCCCATAGATAGAGGGAAGCCGCCATCATTGCTAAACCACCACCTGCTAGGAGAATGAGGGTCTTACTCATGTTAGAGTATTCTAGCTGTTAGACGCTATCTTTTTCCGGATGAAGCCACGGAGCGCG
>JANMLD010000162.1:0-27834 GCA_031372345.1 Pirellula sp. | reverse complement strand
ATTCATCGAAAGTTTATTTTGCACAGAAATCTCAGCCAGTAATCACGCAACCTAAGCGCCAGCCAAACCGCAAAAGTGGCTAAGTTTCTAATCGGAAATGACAATTATTATTGTTTTTTGCAAGTTTTGTGTTGTGGAGTTGTAGGAATGAGTCGTCAAATACCCCCAGAAGGGGTGGTTGGGCGTGACCAATTGATTGAGCGGATTTGGCAGCGATTGCAGGACAAATCAGTCCGTTTTCTTGCCGAACGACGCGTCGGGAAGACGAGCGTTCTCCGAAAGATGGCCGCAAATCCTCCGACCGGATTTCATCCGATCTTTCTGGATCTCGAAAAAGTCCACTCGGCGGACCGTTTCGTCGAAGTGCTCTTGGGTGAGTTGAGATTGCTGATGTCGACCACCGAAAAAGCTGTCAGCGTCTTTCGGGACATCTTGACGATTTTCCAAGGGACCGAAGTCGGGGGAGTATTGAAGATCCCAGAGCTCAGTAAACGTAGCTGGCAAGAGGCTGTGGAAAAGACTTTTCATGCGATATGTGCAAATAGCCCTGAGTCGATCATCGTGCTCATGTTCGATGAACTGCCCTACATGCTGCAGTCCATCGCAGTACAAGACTCAAAAGCGGGAGCCTCCGACAACTTTGCGTTGGCGATCTTGGATACCTTCCGAGCAGCACGGCACGAACACTCGAATTTGCGGATGATATTCTGCGGTTCGGTCGGACTGCATCACGTGCTTGCTACCCTTCGGGGCAACCTCCATGCAAGCCAACCTGTCAATGATATGCCAGCGGTGGAAATCCACCCGCTTCAAGTACTGGATGCCGTTCTTCTCACGTAGGACTTAATGAGCAAAGAAAAAGTCAATATAGCGCCAGATCGCATAGATGCCATTGCGAATCAAATCGCAATGCAGACGGATTGCGTGCCATTTTACATCGAACGTGTCGTAAGCCGTCTGGCGGAGCAGGACGAACCGGTTGTCGAGTCATCTGTGGACAAAATGATCCATAGACAGTTGGTTGACGATAAAGACGATTGGGAGATGAATCATTTCCGTGAACGAGTCGAAATCTATTACAAAGGTAAGGTGCGCGATGCGAGTGGTCGAGAACTCGAACGGCATGTGGTCTCACGTCGAATTCTGGATCACATCGCCTGTGAGGATAGGCCTCAATCGATTGACGATGTGTGGGCTGGCGTTATGTCAAAGATGGCTCTAGATGATCGCGATGTCGTGATTGAGCTGTTGAGCCTATTGGCGCAAGACCACTATCTGATCGCCGATGACTCGAAGCGTTACTCGTTTCGATTTCCACTCATTCGACGCTGGTGGCTCATCGCTCACGGGCTAACTCAGGGAGGCAAATAGCATGAAACGCCAGCCTATTTCGGTGTTCACTCCTAGCAACGATGATCCTGAAGTTTTGGAACGCATTTTTGTGCAGCGTCATCGATTGCTCGAAAAAATCGTTGATCGCTTGAAACGTAGCATGCTCACCGGCGAAAAGCATCATGCGTTGTTGATCGGCCCGAGGGGTAGCGGCAAGACCAACATGGTGACCTTGGCACAGCATCGTTTGACGCAACAAACTGAATTACAAGATGCAATGCGCATCGCGTGGCTCGGTGAAGACGACACGATTACTGGGCTCATCGATCTGGCATTGGGGATCGCCGATCGGCTTGCGGACGCTTTCCCAAGTGAGTTTGATGCCGACTATCGAGCGCTCTTTCGTGGCTTGCCACCAGACGATGCGGCCGAAGCCATTCTGCTTGAACTCCATCAAAGACTGAAGCATCGCTATCTGCTGCTGATCGTAGAGAACCTTGACTCTGCATTCAAGGGCCTTGGAGATCAAGGACAGAAACGCTGGCGAGCCTTTCTTCAGGAAAAAGGCCGGGTCGCAACACTGGCGACCGCCCAACAGATCTTTGAGGCCGTTTCTGATCGCGACTTTCCCTTTTGGGGATTTTTCGATATTCACCATCTCGCGGCTCTTTCGTTCGAAGACGCGCGGACACTGATTCGCAACATCTCGATCGAAAATAAAAACCGCGAACTGGTTCAGTTCTTGGATACGGCGGATGGGCGATACCGCATTCGATCTCTCCATCATCTGGCAGGGGGAAATCATCGGATGTATGTGCTGCTCAGCGAATTCCTAACCAAAGATTCGTTGGACGACCTGGTCGGAGCATTCGAGACGCTGGCGGATGAGTTGACCCCCTATTTTCAAGAACGCTTGCGATCGTTGCCTGCGCAACAAGCCAAAATCGTCCAATGCTTAGCCACAGCCTCGGGAGCCACAACGGTCAAGGAAATCGCAGCTCTGACGTTTATTGACGAGCGAAGCTGTTCCAAACAGTTGGGCGAGTTGCGCAACAAGCGTTACGTCCAATCGGAGAAGCGTGGCAAAGAGAGTTACTACGAACTTTCTGAACCACTCATGCGACTCTGCTTGGAAGTGAAAAACCAACGAGGCAAACCGCTCCAGTTGATTGCGAAGTTTCTGAAAGTATGGTTTCGCGCGGATGTCCTGCAATCTCAACTCAAGTCAAACATGGGAAACAGAAGCCGCGCCGATGAATATCGTGCGTATGCTCTGGAACTGGATAACCAGTTGCAACCACCGGTTTTGGAGAAAATGAATATCGAGTATCAGAAACACTTCGAGAATAGAAACTTCGAAGCCGCTCAGCAAGTGGCTGAAGAATTGCAATGTGCCGATCCAATTCAAGGCTTATGGAAGGCGGCACGAGTTAAACATGAGCGTGGCGACTTCGCAGGAGAGCTTGAAGCCTTCACGTCCTTGATTGAAATGTCCACTGCGCCGGCCAAGGACAAAGCGATGGCGCGGTTCAATCGTGGACTAACGTATCGACAGCTAGGCGAAGCGAGGAAAGAAATCGAAGATTACACTTCAATCATTGAGATGCCAGCTTTGCATTCCGACCTAAAGGTAAGAGCTCTAATCAATCGAGGCTTGGCAAATGGCAAGCTTGGCGAGACCGAAAATGAGTGTGCGGACTATGCGTCGGTAATTGCAATGCGGGATGCGATTGCCGAACATAGAGCAAGAGCCTTAGTTCTGCGCGGCGCGACCTTACATCAGGTAGGTCAAATAGAAAAAGCGATTACAGACTTTACCTTGGTCATTGAAATGCCCGGCGCACCAATCGAAACGAAAACATCCGCTTTGAGTAATCGCGCTGTTGCATATGGAAAACAAGGCCAGTTGGAGAGTTTACTTGCAGACTGTTCGAAGTTAATTGATATGCCGGACTCGACTTGTGATCAAAAGGCGATGGCCTTGCTCAATCGTGGAGTAGCGCATGGCAAGCTCGGCGAGACCGAGAAAGAGTATGCCGACTACACGTTGGTCATTGAAATGCCAGATGCGACTGCCGAACAATTAGCAGAAGCCTTGTTCAATCGTGGTGTTGCATTTAGTGAGCGCGGCGAACTGGAGAACTCGCTGGCGGACTTGTCGAAGTTAATAGATATGCCGGACTCGACTTGCGATCAAAAGGCGATGGCCTTGCTCAATCGGGGTGTGACGTATGACGATCTCGGCGAAACCGAGAGAGAGTGTGCCGACTACACTTCGGTCATTGAAATGCCAGATGCGTCAAGCGAACGGAAGGCAAAGGCCTTGGTCAATCGCGGTGCGACGTTTGGGCAGCTAGGTGACATTGAGAAAGCTATTGCGGACTTTACCGCAGTCATTGAGATGTCGATTGCACCTACGGAATTGGAGGCAATAGCTTTAGTCAATCGTGCTTTTGCGTATAGTCAACGCGGCGAGCTAGAGAACTCGCTTGCGGACTGCGCAAAGTTAATTGAAATGCCAGACGCGCCAGCCGACCGCAAAGCTGACGCCTTTCTAAATCAAGGCATGGGGCAATGGCGATTTCAAGCGATGAAACAGTCATTGGAATCATACCGATCCGCGATACGTATGGCATCCCACGGATCGGAAACGCGATGCGATGCGATGTTCGCTTTGCCGGACCCGCTAGTCGAAGTTGGCTCACTTGAAGATGTGTCGGTCGAACTGCGTCGCGCGTTTGAAGAGAACGAGCGAACACTTGGGGGCTATGGCGGAACTCCTAGTCGTCTGTTCTGGATGGTTCTGAATCGAGGAAGCAAGGATTGGGACAAGTATGTTGGCAAACTAGTACCGTTGTATGTAGAGTTTGGCGCTGCCGACAAATTGGCTGGTGGACTTACGCAATTGATCTCAAGCCTTGACAAAGGAGACTTTAGCAAGGGGCAGCTTGATCAATGGAATGAAGTTTGGCAAAAACACGGTGCCGCAGTAGAAGAACTCGAAATTGCATTGCAGTGTCTTTCAGCGTCAGCCGAAGCGATCAAGACCAAGTCTGATCGTCCTCTGTTTCAGTTACCACAAGAGGTTCGTTCGCTGGTTCGCTCGCTTCTTGCCAAGTCTCTCGGACCGGTTTGACTCAAGCACTAGAGTCACGAACGCTGGACCACGTCGCAAACAAACTAAACCGAAAAACAACGCCAACTGTTTCCACGAAGATTTCCGGAAAGCCAGTCCAGGAATTTGTTAGTTCAAGCGACATGACAAATCGCTCGCGCGAAAACCCCATTCGTGCCAGGTACCTAGCGACTGTACCCGTATTTTTTGGCTTGATGAATTCGGCAAATGGAACCCCAACGACCGTGCGGCCTTCATCGCTCGCTCGTGCGTTTGAGTTGCATAGACTCTCTCTCCACAGATTCGACCCGGTTAGGCGTTTGATACAATCATCGTCGCCATGATCGACAACATACACCTAAAACTCGTTTTTAATGGTCGTGCTCCTCGTTCCACTTGGATCGGAGTTAGTTTTGAAAATGAGCAGTCTCCGTCTCGCGATGAAAAAGACACAGCTTTGCACAAAGAATCGTCCGTCAATTTGCGAGACCTGTTTTTTTTCCCATTCGTATCGGCGATCGTCGCTGCAGTTGTTCGTTGGATTCCGGTGAATTATTGGTATGGATGCTTCTTTGACCAAAATAGAGCCTGACATTTTTTGACCTTAGTTGGCATTTTTGCTGCTTGCTTGGTCGCTGTTGTGATTATGTCGCTTTAGACAATCTTCAGTTGGACGAGTATCGTCGTCAGATGGTTGCTTCCCATCCCGAACACAGTAGTTAAGCTTTCGGAGCCGATGATCGTGCCCACCAGTGCGAAAGTAGGTATTGCCGGATTTTTCAACAACAACAAGCCCGCTTGCAGAAATGCAAGCGGGCTTTTTTTATTGTAGAACAGTTTTCCAAACTGTTTGCGTTAGTGTAGAACCGTTTTCCAAACTGTTCCCGCCCTGCGTCTCCAGCTCCTCAACGCTGGCCCTGATTTTTACAGCCAGATCCGTAGAAGTCTTCAGTTGGGATACCAGGTTTCTATTCGGATGCCAGCAGCTTCCGCCACCGTCTGAGAGAATGGAATTGTCTCCAAAGTGCGCACGTCACATCGCGGGTGAAACCAGTGCAGGATCGTTTTCCAACCTGTTCCCGCCACTAAATCAGATACCTGTCGCCGATTAGTAGTGCCGAAACTCCAATCTGCAGGATGGGACAACGACCCCTTTTCGAGTCAACGAGCAAGTCACATTCACGGGTGCCGACTTCATGATTAGCGGTTCGTACAAGTACCCGCGAGGTGGTCGAATCGTGCTGGTTGGCAATTCACCCAAAGTATATTGGTGGAGATATGAAGACTCTGGATACGGGTTGGTTTGCGAAGAAAGAACCGTTTGGATACGAGCGATCGGTCGAGCCGATCCTAAGTGCATCCGGAGTCGGGTGCGTTTGTCGCGGAAGTCATTTCCGTGCCGGAGGGTACATGGACCAATGGCAATCCTCCTGTGATCGAAATCAAGATTGTCGAATCTCTTTTTGGCGGTCATGAACTTGGACCGGTCCAGTGTAGAATTGCTAAATCACCTTTTATGGAAATTACCGCGTCGCGAAGAGATTGCCCCCAAAATGAATAGATTCAATTTGGCTAGGATCGTACTGTCGGGAATGTGTCTTGGCTTTCTCTTCGATCACGCGGATGAACTTAGTGCCTGTCATGCACAGGATAATCAAAAAGCGTCCTCGAATCATCGTTCTCTCCGCTTCCCCGCCGACCAATCGGTTGGCGTTCTCCGCGTTGGTAGGCTTAAGGGTCCATGCGTAGTTACGGATTTCGAGCAAACCAGCGGGATCGCTGCAAAGGGAGACGTGAAAGTATCTGAAGATGACTTTGTCGAATTGCAAGTCGGCTCAGTCGACGATCTAGAATTTCTGGAACAGCTTTCCCCTGGTGCATTGCAAGGGCTGCAGGTAACTGGATTGGAAATAGATCGAAAAGCCTTCTCCTTCATCACTCGCTTGGATGGACTTCAGAACCTGCAATTTGAAAGATGCGTATTCAAAAAGGATGCCTTTGATGAGGCAAGAAAATTGTCTTCCTTGCAGGCAATTTCCATCAACTCAGATAGTAGTGGTGCTCCAACATTTGCCGGTTGGATTGCGACCATGCCGAAGCTTTCGTATCTTTATGCTCGTCCAGCCCTCGACGCTCTAGAATATCAGAAACTTAGTGGCCACCCAGCTTTGGCAACGACGACGATCAATGTTGGGAGCGATCAGTCCGAATGGCCGTTAGAGCAACTTCAACTCCCCGAGTTGCGAGAACTGATCGTGTTTTGTGACGAAAACGCGTCGCCGCGCTCGCTCGATGCCATTTCGGCGCTCTCGAATCTTGAATCAATCTCGATCTCAAGTGGAACGGTGGACGGCGACCTATTGAAAAAGATAGGGGGGCTTGGAAACGTTCGCAAATTGCGGCTGATCTACAACAAAATGGGATCGCGTTTTTTGGAAGGCTTAGAATCCTTGCGGAGTTTAGAGCAGTTGGACTTTAACCCAGACAATCTGGATGGGACGGATCTTTCTTTTTTCTATAGTCAGTTGGCAGGCTCGGTTCTCAAGCTTCCTCGAATCAAGACGATCCCTAAAATAAGAAAACCAAACCTCCAAACACTTCAGCAGATCATTGCTAGAACAACAATTGAATCGCTCGATATCGATAAATGGGACGTTGGCGTGCCGATCGCCAGACTTCAAGAATTGAGCGCACTTAAAGGGCTTAAGTCCCTGTCGCTGTCTTTCGTGCCGATCACCGACGACGAACTTCAATACCTTTCCAAATTCGAAGGACTTGAGAAGTTGAGTCTGGTGCAAACGGATGTCTCTGGAATTGGATTGCGACACTTAAGCAACTTGCCAAAGCTACGAGAAATGCAAATCATGATGGATGCTAGAAAGTTGAAGCCAGAGCTTTCCGGATTGACCCACTTGAAGGGACTGGAACGATTGCAATTGTTTGGACTTGGGTTCAAGCCGGAGTACTTTTTCCCAGTTGCGGAATGTAGGTCGTTGCGTCACGTTGCATTGTCCGAAGGGGAAATCGATGATTCACTGGTAACGCGATTGGCAGGGCTTCCAAGCTTAGCCAGGATCAACCTCGGTGAGTCCAGCATGACAGATGTAGGGGCTCGAGCGATGGCTCGCAACCAGAATTTAGAGAGTGTTTTTCTTGGCGGAAAGATTTCGCGAGATGCAGTGATAGAGTTTGCGAAGCTTCCGAAGTTATCGCGAATTCACATTCGGAGCAGTGAACTCGACCCGGTCGATTGTGTCGAACTGCAATTTGAATTTCCATCTGTCGGCAGCATCGGTTTCTCGCGAAACGAGCGATAGTGCTTTAAGTCGAATTTGTTTGCTTAAGTCCCTCATGGCCCAGTGCGAAAGATTCTCTCGCAAAGGCGCCAAGGCGCAAAGGGCAGCCGCATCGGGATTTCTTTGCGCCTTAGCGTCTTTGCGAGGGCCAATTCCCAAGCGATCGAAATGAGGCAATTCTTGGCAGGTGGAACTAACAAATGTCTCGATCGATTTACTATACTCAATATTCAAACCGTCTGTCATCTTCAACGCGTACAACGCAAGAGACTTAGATTATGCGCCCTAAACTTGTTCACTGTGTGTTGGCTCTCTTTGTCCTTTGGTTTCAAGCCGTTGCCCAAGCGGATTCGCCAAAGGATTGGCTACGTGGAGTTGGCGATCAATTAGAGATACGACTACACGGCGAAGTTCTCGACGCGGAAGGAAGCCCAGCAATTGGAGTCAAAGTCGTTGGAAAGCTCCAAGCACCAGACGGATTTCACGCGTTGGATACCAAGGTCGACGGTCATCGCTTTAAAGCTTGGGTGCCAGTTAATCAACGAACCATCTACTGGATTTCGTTCAAGGCAACTTTGCAGGGAGAAGAGCAAGTCGCTTTCAAACAACAAGCTTTGTTTGAACTTCGGCAAGCAGCCATCGACGGCATCAAGCTGTCGCTGCAAGTGCCCAAGCGTCAAGTGAGCGTGAAAGTGACAGATAAGGGTAAACCGGTTGCTGGAGCAAAGTTGATCGTCGGATTGAATGAGGATGTGCAGCTAGTAACCGACGACAACGGAATGGCGCGATTGAAATTGTTGCCAGACCAAAAGCTAAACCGCCTTACCGCTTGGACCGATGACTATCGAATCGGTGGATATGGATTCAACGGGACGCCAACTCGTGACCCCAATGAAGACGAGCATGTTGTCGAACTCTCTCCGTGTCGCAATCTGAAAATTCGTTTTATAGACCAGTCAGGTTCGGTTGTACCTGACTTTGACTTTGTCCTGCATGTCGCTTCGCCGCAGCCGAACGTGCAATATGTTGGTCAAACGGAAAACAGTCGGATGAAGACCGACTCGAATGGTGAAGCGATTTATCGGTGGTTTCCAGATTGGAAGGAGCACCATTTCTATGCGGATTCCGAATCGGATTTGTGGTACGTGGACCGCGAAAAAGAAGTTGTCAATGACGTGGCCATTTTCAAGCTGATTCGCTCCCGGAAAGCGGATCGAAAACGAGTTACAGGAACCGTTCGTTCGACGGCGACCGACGTGGGAGGATTCTTTGTTTCCGTTTATTCCTTTCAAGGGGAAAGAAAACGATTCTCCGATCAACTTTCGGCCTTCACCAACGCGGACGGGACCTTCTCAGTGGATGTCTTGCCCGATGCCACTTATTGCATTTTTGGGAACGACTCGAAATGGGTAACCAACATCATCGATTTGATCCCGTATCAATCGGCCGCCGCCAAAATCACGAATCCTGAGTTAACACTTTCGGAGGGGCAACAAGTCGAGGTTCTGGTAACGACCGGGCCAGATCGGAAACCTTATCCCAATGCAAGTGTCAACTTTCATACCGAGCACAGATACTCTTGGTTCGAAGGAAAAGAAAAGCAAAATGGAATTGGTGGACCTAGTTGGTTTGCTACGACAGACTCGGCCGGTCGAATCCAAACACCAGCAAACATCGGCAAGCTGAATGTTTCGGTTTACACACCCCTTTGGCAAAACAGGGAATCCCACGATGTTAGTATGGGGCAACCTACGAAGATCACTTTGCATCGCGAGGTAGAAGCCAAACGCAAGATACATGGGCAACTTCGACTACCCGACGGACTGGACGCAAAGCTGGACGATGCGAAGATCACGATCGGTGCTCTGGGCGGGGAAGCGAAGGACAATCAAACTTTGGCATCCGCTGCCAACGGCGAGTTTTCTTTCGAGACGTTGGCGTCTCCAGTCGGCGTGTTTGCGTGCACGAAGGATGGGCGAGCTGCTGGCTTAATGGTGCTTACGGATCAGCAGAATGGAACGCTAATGCTTCGACGCACTATTGATTTCAACGGGCAATTGATCGGCGCAGACGGCAAGCCAATGGTCGGAATCAAGGTCGATGCGACAGCGCTTATCGAAGGAAAGAACAAAAACGAAGGCTTCTTCTTTGTGAGCTCGAGTTTTGAAGCGACAAAGCTTGAGGCAACTACCGACCAGCAGGGTAAATACACCATAGCGGGATTGCCAGCCGAGATAAAAGTGTTTCTTCGTGCAGTGATGTCCAAGACACCCGAAAAAAGCAAGTACCTTGGAGAAGTCTGGTTGGAGGAGAACGAGTCTCGGCCGCCGATGGTGGACCGAATTGGCGAATCCACTGCGACAGCGACGACGCTGGCCGAGAGGCTTCAAAAGTACCTGCGTGATAGCAGACTGCTCGGTTACCCAGTCATGGTGATTCTGTCCGACAAGAGCAATGCCGTAGCGGACTTCGTGAATTCCAATTTTGTGAACTATGATTTGAAACCGGAGGTCGCAGCTTACCTCCAATTGGTCGTCCCTCGCGACAAAGCAAATCTAAAGCAAGACGATACTGAGTTCTTAAACGATCATCATTGGCAAATTCCTGACGAGGGTCACATCTTTGCGTGTGTACTCGATTCCCATGGCGAGGAAGTTGGGCGATTTCAACTGGACGTGGCTGATACGGGTGCGGAAGAGAAAGCAGCTGAGTTTGTTGCCAAGCACAAGCCTACAAAGCTGGATGCCCAAAAGAAATGGGAGGAGGCATTTGCAGAGGCCAAGCGGACCAACCGCAAAGTTTGGGCCCGACTAGGTGGCAGGTATTGCGGGCCTTGTTTTCTATTGGCAAGATGGCTTGATGAGCGTCGAGATATTCTCGAGAAAGATTACGTGATGCTCAAGATCGATGACTATGCTGACGAGAATGGAACGAGTGTCGCCAAACGGCTTACCCGAGGTGGCCACTTCGGTATCCCATTTTGTGCGATCTTCGATAGCAACGAAATAATGGTAATTGACAGCAACTCGCCACTAGGCAACATCGGCCATCCGAGCGGGTACGAAGGGAGCAAGTACCTTCGTAAGATGCTGATGGCTACTCGGCGTTCGATGACAGATGTAGAAGTAGAAAAGCTGGTGGCCAGTTTAGCAACTGAGTAGAACAGTTGTCCTCAACTGTTCCCACCCTGCGTCTCCAACTCGAAAAACTTGGCATCGAGATTCGGACGAAGAGAGCGGTTTGCTGGGCGGTCGCGCTGTGTACTCACTCACGAACAGTTGAGACAACTGTTCTACTCCGGGGCCGAACTTGCAAATGCTGACTTGCAATCAAACTCCATTAAGCATCCGTCCTCGAGATGAACGGAGAACTCTCCGCTTAGCGAAATGCGAGATGAGACATCTTAGTAGGTCTGGTATTTTCGAACCGTTGACATCATGAACCTCTGGATTTTGGAGATTCTACGATATCGAGATCGGAAAAGAACGCTGCCACGGGCGATTCGAAACCAGGGAGCGAGATTCCTCCCGTAACAGTCTCTGTTTCGTTGAAGATCTGAACGTCCGTCGACGAGGTATAGACGGCGATAGTGCGATGCGTGCAATCCACCATCCAAACTACTTGAACGCCACTATGGAAATACTCTAGGCGCTTTCTCGCCATTTCGGCTTTGGTGTTACCCGGACTAAGAACTTCTACGACCAAGTTCGGTGCCAATTGAGGGTACATTGGATTGGCAAGTACACCTTGAGGTAGTCGATCCAACGCGACATAAGCCACATCGGGTCCGCGGGTCGAATCGAGCAGCCGAAAGAAACCATCGGCACCGGATACCAATCCGAGACGGTGCATTGAAACAAAGTTTCCAATGATACGGGCGATTGTCACAGCAACAATGGATGCTTCGTAACCCATGGCTTTCTCCACTAAACAACCGTCGACCAATTCCACCAGCGTGTTGTTCCCAACTTCATTTGCAGCAAGAAGGTCGGCCTGGGTGGCTAAGCCGAGTGGCGGATTGAGGCGAAGCCGACTCGGAGAAATACCCCCCAATTCCGTTAAACGGTCTTCGACGGTTGTGGCAATCGCTAAGTTGGAACTCATGGAACGATTTTCTCAGGAATCGGGTGCGTCTACGGCTAATTGTTAACTAATTCTAAACGAGGAGCGGATCGATCGCAAATTCGAACCTGTCATTGACGCGTTTTCGACTTGTTTTAGCGTTGCATCTAAACGAGTTGCGATGGGAGCAGCGTTCGAAATGAGGCAATACTTGGCAGGTGGAACTATCAAATCTCTCGATCGACTTACTATACTCAATATTCAGATCCGTCTGTCATCTGCAACGCGTACAACGCAAGAGACTCAGATCATGCGCCCTAAACTTGTTCACCTAGTGTTGGCTCTCTTTCTCATTTGGTCCCAAACTGTTGCCCCAGCCGATTCGCCCAAGGATTGGCTACATGGGGTTGGCGATCAGTTGGAGATGCGATTGCAAGGCGAGGTTTTCGACGCCGCAGGGCGCCCTGCTTCGGGGGCCGTCGTTTCTGGAAGCATATCTTCAGAGTCAGGTGTCCATCCGTTTGAAACGAAGGTTAGTGGTCATCGATTCGAAGCTTGGGTCCCATTGAATCGAAGAACCATCGATGCGGTCTCATTCAGGGCTTTGCAGAATGGGAATGAACAGTTCTGCCAAAAGCAATTGGGGTCATTCGAGCTTCGTCAAGCAGCCATCGACGGAATCAAGTTGTCGCTTCAAGTGCCTTCGCGACGAGTGACGGTGAGAGTAATCGATTCAGGCATGCCGGTTGCGGGAGCCTCTTTACTCGCAAAACTGGATCATGTTCCAGAGAAGCCACTGAAGGCAGACGAAGACGGTATCGTACGGCTGAATCTTCTACCGACACAATCGCTAACGCATTTAACCGCGTGGACGGAAGACTTCCGGATCGGCGGCTATGGATTCGACCGCACACCTGTTCGCGACCCAAAGGAAAACGAGCATGTTGTCGAACTCTCTCATTGCCGTGACTTGAGAATGCGCTTCGTTGATCAGAACGGTGTTGCTGTCACTGGCTTCGACTTTGTATTGCATGTTGCGATGCCCCGACCGAACTTCAATTTCATCGGACAAACCGATCGCACTCGAATGACAACCGACTCGAATGGCGAATCGCTGTATCGTTGGTTCCCAGACTGGAAGACCCATCATTTCAACGCGGAATCCAAATCGGATCTGTGGTACGTCGATCAGGAAAAGCTGGTTGTCGCCGATGTTGTGGTGTTTAAGTTGAGTCGCTCCAAGAAGGCGGAGAGAAGGCGAATTATGGGAACCCTTCGCTCGACGGGTTCTGAGGTAGGCGGGTTCGATGTTTCCCTCCAATCGTTTCAAGCCGATCGAAAAGGCTCTTCCGATCAACTTTCGATTTTTACCAATGCGGATGGGACATTCACTGTAGATGTTTTGCCGGATGCTACTTATTGCGTTTTCGTAAACGACTCGAAATGGGTGACCAACATCATCGATTTGATCCCTTATCAATCAACCTCAGGCAAGATTTCGAATCCCGAACTGATGCTAACTGAAGGGCAACCAGTCGAGGTTTTGGTTTCGTCTGGCCCAGATAGAAAACCTTTTCCCAATGTAAAGATCCGATTTCATTCCGAGCACAGCTATTCCTGGTTCGAAGGAAAAGAAGAACGAAATGGTGACGGCGGACGAGATTGGTTTGCAACGACCGATGCATCCGGTCGAATCCAAACTCTTGCGAATGTCGGCAAGCTCGGCGTTTCGGTTTACACTCCGCTTTGGCAGACAAGCGAAATACATGATGTCAGTATGGGCCAGCCCACGAAGATCACTTTGCATCGCGCAGTAGAAGCCAAACGCAAAATACACGGGCAATTGCTGCGACCCGATGGAATGGATGCAAAGCTGGACGATGCGACGATTTCGATCGGTGCTCTGGGTGGGACTTCGCGGGATAATCAGACACTGAAATCCGATTCGAAAGGAGCGTTTGTTTTCGAGACTTTGGCTTCACCACTCGGCGTGATTGCAAGAACGAAAGATGGTCGAGCGGCGGGCATGACAGTGCTTAAGGACCAGGAGGGGGTTGTGAAGCTTGCGCTTCGGCGAACGCTAAATTTTTCCGGGCAATTGATCAACGCTGACGGTAAGCCTTGTGCCGGTGTCAAGGTTTTTGCAAAGGTACGAGCCGAAGGAAAGCGAGTGAACTACGACAACCACTATGTCGGCTCGAGCTTTGAAGCAATTAGCCTTGAGGCCGTTACCGACCAGGATGGAAAATACACAATTGCTGGCGTGCCTGCAGACATGAAAGTAAGCCTAAGTGCAGCGTTGTCTTCGACATCCGACAACACAAAATCCATTGGCAGTGTCTGGCTGGAAGAAAACGAATCACGGCCGACCATGGTTATTCAGCTCGGCGACTCAAAGCCAAGTGTGACGGCCCTGGCATCGCGATTCGACATGAATCTTCGGGATAGCAAGTTGCTAGGATTTCCGGTCATGGTGATCTTCTCAGATAAAATCAAGAGCGTTGCCGATTTTGTGAATGCAAACTTGGTGAACTACGATTCGAAGCCGAATGTTGCTGCCTATTTGCAGTTCGTTGTCCCCCGCGACAAGGCGAGTTTAACAGAGATGGATGCCGACTTTTACAAGGAACACGGTTGGCCAATTCCTGACGAAGGTCACATTTTTGCGTTTGTTCTCGATGCAAATGGCGCTGAAGTAGGCCGATTGGAAATCGATGTGACGGAAAAGGAAGCGGAAGAGAGAGTTGCGGCATTCGTTTCGAAGCATTCGCCACTCAAGCTTGATGCCCAAAAGAAATGGGATGAGGCTTTCGCGGAGGCCAAGCGGACCAACCGCAAAGTTTGGGCTCGAGTCAGCCAACGCTATTGCGGCCCATGTTTTCTTCTGGCGCGATGGCTCGATGACCACCGCGAAGTTCTTGAGAAAGACTACGTGATGCTCAAGATTGACGATTTTGCAGACGAGAATGGGATTGCCGTCGCCAAGCGGATCACCCGCGGTGGCCGTTTTGGCATTCCATTCTATGCGATCTTCGACCGAGATGAAATGTTGGTGATCGATAGCGATTCGCCACTCGGAAATATCGGGTTTCCGAGTGGCTACGAAGGGAGCAAGTACCTTCGTAAGATGCTGCTCGCTACGCGAAGTTCCTTGACGGATGCCGAGGTTCAGCAACTTGCGGCAAGCTTAGCCGAAGAGTGATTTCGGCTTAGAGGTTTCCGTCGCGTTCCGGAGGGTTCAAAGGTGCGATTCCGACGTCTTTGCCTTCATCGACCTCGCCTCCATCGTCCTTGAGGTTAAATCCTAGGGAATACACCAGCCAGCTTGTCCCTTGCTTGCGGATTACGAGCGGCTGTTCTGTAAAAGGATCGATGCTGGCGTCGATCGGCAGCCCTAAGCGAGAAAGATCGATCTGATCCGCGGTCAGCAAACCAGGTTCGCTTTGGATCGCATTAAGAACACGTATCGTACGTGACAGAGCTTGATTCCTTATGCATGCTTCGTTGCTCGCTTGGATTGCCGGTGCCATCATCGAGTCTGAAAGGTTCTTGTTAGCTGCTTGAGCCGCCTTGAACTCAGGATAGGGCCTTTGCGAGACGTCGATTTGCTTTTGCATGCCCTTTAAAAAATCATTTCTGAACGTCCGCCAAAATGTCCAGGGACTCTCCGCACAAATCGAATTCCCAAACGCTCGATCTGAGATGATTGCCTCTGCAAAATGTTGTTTGTCATCATATGCAGATAGTTGTTCTTCCAGCTTGAGCCGAACGTCTTTTGACACATCGCCGCGCTGCAACGTAGCTGCCAAGCTCGAAAGTGCAATGCCGCGAACAGCATTCGACACCAAGTACTGAACAATGGTCGGCTCATGCGTCACATGTTCTGCGATCTTTAATAGAATGAGTCCGTCCTGCGCTGCTTCGTCAAATTTGGATTGCGCAATCAACAAGGCGATGTGCTTCTGCAATACTCTCGCAACAACACGCGGAGTCTGAACCTTGTTCAACTCCTCGCTGAGAAAGACCATTGGCTTTTTATTAAAGTCAGCATCTGACCGATAGGCTTTGCAGTCGGCGGCAGCTCTCAGTAGGGATAACGTGTTTGGATAAGCCTCAAAAGCGGCCTTGACCCTCTTTTGATCCTCTTCGGACAAAAACTGCCCTCGCTCGAACTCAATGGTTTCTAATTCATGCTCAATCTTGTTTGCGTCCGCGAGAGCTCGATTCATGAACGTTAACGCGTTCTCCTCTGGGGCAATCGGGGGAGTGGCCAATTCTGATAGCAGTGCCGGATACCCCTGGCTGCGGATGAATGCCATTTGCTGCTCAATCCCGACGCCGATACGCCAATTCCAGATTGCAAATCCAAGAAGGAGCACGATCGCGAGCACCATCGTGCAGAGAGCGATTCTTTTTAGAGGCTTCCAAAAACTAAAAAAGGCCATGGTATCCCTTTAGATATTTCTTGAATTCAGCATCGGTTTCGATGATTTTAAGAAAGGTGTTTTGAATTTGCGAAAGACTTTGAGTCGTTGGCTCTGCCATCCGCTGGTAGCTGAGAAACCACTCTTGTAACGTTAACGGGTCGTGGCAGGCGAGAAATGGGAAAAGGTCTTGATCTCGATCTTGAATCTCTTTCTTGAAATCAAGTCGCGTTATGCGAGATTGCTCCCCTAGCTCAACCAGAGAGCTAAACGCAATACTGGCCAACAACAACGATCCCGCTATTTGGAAGCAGCGCCATTCGGTTTGTGTGAACCAACGCGCATTACGCCCCGTTTGCCCTAATTCCTTCTCAACGGTCGCTGTAACTAGCTCGCGAAGCCCCAGGGGCGCACCGCGAGGTTTTAGGCGGGACAAGAAATCAGGAACACCCTCTTCCTCGGCCTCATTCATTTCAGGTCCCCCAATAACTCCCTCAATTTGCCGATTCCCAGGCGATACCGGGTCGCTACGGTTCCTTGAGGCGTCGACGTGATCGCGGAAATTTCTTGAAACGTAAATTCGCTGTAGATCTTGAGCATCACGACCTCTCTCTGCTCGTCAGGTAAAACAGCCAAGGCAACGGTCAGAGCCTCCCGCCAGTCTGTTGATTTTGATTGGCTCGGGGCAACTTCAACAAATAGATCGGCCGCTATCAAACGAAACTGCTCTCGCTTTCGAATCGATCGCGAAAGCCAGCGATTCGCCTCGTTTCTGGCGACTTGAAAGGCAAAGGCAACTGGATTCAATACGGATTGAAAGGCGCTCCGTTTTCGAACTAACCGCAAAAACACTTCTTGGATCAAATCGCCTGCGTCTTCGCGCGACATTCTTTTCGCTACCAAAAAATGATGCATTTGGTTACCGCATAGGTCGTAGAGCTCAGCAAATGCCTGACTCTCTCCACTTGCAAGTCGGTGTGCAAGTTGGCTCATTCCTACTCCAAAGGGGTGTTTTTGTGGTATTCAATTAAGAAGACCTGTTTGATGGCAGACTTTATTCATTGCGGAAGATTTTTTTGGGATGGAATGTTGGAATTCCGCGAAGCGGCAGTGTAGAACAGTTTTCCAAACTGTTGCCGCCCTGCGTCTCCAACTCCTCAACGCTTGTTCTGATTCGAATGTTCAATCGCAGGAGGCCCTCAAGCCTCAAGCGAAAGGAAGCGAATCGAATTGGCAGACCGATCCCAAATCAACGCCCTATTTCCATCAGTACAACCAGTTCTTCGCGCGACTTTGGATTGAAATAGAAGCCGGTTGAAGTGAAGTCCGGCTGAAGCATGTTGTCCTTTGAATAGCGAAATGGACTCGCATTGATTCTGAAGGACAACGGCTCACATGCGAGGTTCTCCAATGTTGCCTGTCCATTCTCGTCGATCGGCATTGTAATCGCTTTGCATTGTTGCCGGAGTGATATCACTACACTGGCACGTTTGTCAGTCAATTTCGCTCCATTCAATTGGAGCTTCAGTTTCAGATTTTTGACAGGATCCAACCGCAAATCGCCAAAGTCCAATTCCTCGCCGTTGTCGCCTGCGTCAAACTGCTTGGTGGTCAAATGGCCTCGATTATTCGCTTGAGTTATGTCGCCAAACAAGCAATATGCCAATGAGCGTCCGAGCCCGTCTGGCCCTTCGGGTACTCCCTGGATCACGAACCGTCCTTCCGCATTGGTCGCCGCTGTCAGTAAGATTCTTGGTCCAAAACTCGTAGCACTAGAGACACACACGTTGTAATTCGGCACGGCGCCTCTTTCATCAATGATTCGGCCAGTGACGGTCACGCTCGGCTTGATCGTCCAAGAACTATTGGCGGTAATTTGGCGAGGGGAGTGGAGCCTCAACTCTCGAATACCAATGTGAGGAATGACAGCAGTCAAACTGACTGGAAAAGTTTTGTCCTCCGATGGTAATACGAATCTGCCCTCATCATCGGTCATAACCGCAGTTGGTTTTGGATTTGTGGCTGTACCGTCGTATCCGACCACCGCATGGGGAATCGGCAGGTCGTTCGAATCGGAGATCTTACCTTGGATGGCAGACGGCAGCTTCATCTCCGCGGTGGAGCGGAGAACGATGGAAGCATTTTCGGTTGACTTGGACACGTACGTTGTGCGGCTGACGAAGTAACTTGATTTCCAAGCGACCAACATGACTTCATGGCCGTCAGAAATTCCTTTAATCTCGAACATTCCTTGTTCGTCAGAATCCGTATGAAGATCGCAGTCTGGATGAAGGATCGTAACTACGGTGGGGCTCGCATCGATTGGGCGCGACGCAGAAACTCGCACGGTGGCTTTCGCAATAGGCTTGCCAGCAGAGTCTCGGACCACGCCCACTACGGTTTCGCAAAACGCTTTTGCAACCCCAACATGGAATGTGGCACTGACCACCATTAACCAAAAAAACGTTCGTAGAGTCGAAGCGGACAGTGTGGGCATGGATGGTTCTATTCTTGAATTCAGATTCGGACAGGGGGTAGGCGGGACGCAGTGCTAACGGTTGTTCTTTCTCGCCAGAGGCACAATTTTCTCAGGGGACTCGAGAAACTCCTTGTCCATGATGAGAATGACATCGGTATCTCCAGCATTGCATGACTTCCTGACGACCAAGCTCCAAAGGTCATCCTTGGTCGGTGATTGAGCCTGAAGTTGAAAAGTAGTATTTGGTAAATCCTTGAATTCAAATTCTCCCTTGTCGTTCGTTTTCACTGCGGACGATTCCTGTTTGGCCACGCCAACTTGTTGGATCAAGGAGTTTTCGAATCTTAGATAAACGGTGGCTCCCTCCAAGGGTTCACCGCGAAGAGAGAGAACCTTGCCTCGGACAGCTTTTTTGCCTGGCTTGGTGATGAACTCCATGTTCGGCCCCGAGTTCTTTTTCTCGTCAAGCCCAACACTCGGAATGCTGTTTCGGGTAGCAAATTCTTGCGGAGCGATGATGTAAAAACTTGACCGTCCATGTTCCGAATCCGGGATCACAATGCGATAAGTGCCATCGGACCCCGAAGTCGCACGGGCCACGTATCCTGTGCGTTGACTAACTATGCCGCCTCCCATGAGCAATCGCATGTTTTCACCCGCAGTGATAGCGACTTCAACACCGGCTCTGCCCTGGCCATCAACTAGAATTCTTCCTTCGATCACCCTTTCATCCGGTGCCGACTTCAATCGCAATTCAAATCGTTCGGATTTCGTTTTGGCCCAATCGGTTGGAACAGTCAAGAAAGCTTGTTCGCCATCCATTCTCGCGAGCAGTTCAAAACGCTTTGCCTTGCCAGGCGGCGGCAGAATTTCAAATTCGCCCATCGCATTGGTCAGAGCGATGGTCTCGTTCAAGTCCGTGGATAAATAGGAACATGCGACTTCTGCGTTGGGAATTGGCTTTCCGTCGCCAGACAACAGAACGCCTTGCATTTTCTTTGTAGGGGTCAGCCGGAATGAAATTTCTTGCGGCGATTCGCTACTCGCCGAAACATCGACAAACTCGTATGGTTGCGTTTCGGATGGGGCGTTTAGGTCGTAGCCATAGATTGGGCCATCGACGATGATTTTCCAAACGGAATCCGTGATCGGAAGCTCGAATTCGCCGCGTTCATTGGTCAGTGATTCTGTTCGCCACACTTCGTATGAATTCGCGCCGTTGACTAGCACATCAAGCGTCGCCTTTGGGACTTGTTCCCGGCCAAAAACAGGGACTCCGACAATAGGTCGAGAGGTTACCGCATCAATCACTCTTCCTCGGACCATCCTGCCACGCACCATCGATACCGAAAACGGTTCCTCAAAGCTACTTAGTTGTTGAACGGCCATGACCGACATCCATGGTGATGGAATGTTGAGACGGAGTGCATATCTTCCGTTGCTGGCTTTTTCGTAAGCCCGCGTCACGTAGTTTGCATCCGAATCCAATTCAAGGGCTTGGCCAGGCGGAAACCCGACTGAAGGATCCGGTGGTATCGATGTACCCGCCGAGTCCAAGCACTTGAATCGCAACGCTGGCTTTTGGGTACGTCGCATTGAAATTTCCGTATGTCCAACGCTGGTGGCGAGATCGGTCGTTGCAATTGGACTAGTATCGCTTGCGATCTCGAAGCCCGAACGAATGGGTATCAGTGTCACCGAGTGATTGGGTGGTAGTCCCTCGAACGCAAACGCCCCACTTTCGTTTGTTTTCGCGATAGGAGCCAAAATGGATGACCTACCAAATAAGCTTCGGCTTTCCCCAAATTCATCCGACTGTTATCGCAGTCCGATTTCGATCGCTACGCCGTCGATAGGACTGCCATCCAGATCTGAGATGTCACCCGAAAGTATTTTGCCAGGTTCCATCTCACGCTCAATCAATTGCATTCGATTGCTTCGCTTCAATGGAATAACTCGTAAGCCGTACTCGGGATGTAACAAAACTAGCAAGGGCTGCACGATGCCATTTGCGCTGTCAGCGGGATGGCGGCCTCGAATCTTTTCGAAAGTACACTCTCCCAAGTAATTTGTCACTCCAATGCAAAGCGGTAGAGTGTCGATCCTGAGATTACTGTTTTTGGAGAATGCCTGGCGATTGATGCGCTCAGTCTGGTTTTCCATGATCGCACACAGTATTCCTGAGGCCGGATTCTTTTCATCATCCGTCAACCGGATTTGAATGTTGAATTCGGGCCCACTGAGAATCTGTTGACTCACCTGCCGCTCAAGGTCCAGAGGTAAATGCGACCACGCAGGCTTTTGAGCCAAGGCAGATATGGCTATACCGATCGGTGTTGGCTCAGTCGGAAATTGTTGTTGCGACTCAGGATTCTGAGTCGCTATAGCACTGCTCCACCCACCAAGCCCAATGCAAATCGACAAGAACAATGACACTGCCATCGCGATCGAAAACTGGAAGAGCCTGCCATATCGACCGAGACTCCAAGTCGCGTGTTGACCGACAAGAAGCCTTTCAATTTTGTGCTTTAGTTCTCGGTGCGAGGAGAATTCCAAAGCAATCTTTGACAGCCGTTGCCGTCGTGTAAGTTCCCGGTCGGTCACACCAACTCCCCCAACTAAGATTGTTGCCCAGCGAATGCGGATTTGAACCAGACTACCGAAATGCGAAACGTTTCGCAACAGGATGGCGTGTTTTTTCGGCAATTGTGGAGATAGCGAGAATTTCAGTCGAAAGCAGTTAAGATGATGGCTGGAAACCGAGCCCAAGTGAACCAACGAAAAACAAAAACATGAATGATGATTTCGATCCTCTGCATGGCGACGATCATGCTGGGCCAATATTGACGTCGCGGGAATCGATTAAGAGTTTTTGGGTTGGCTGCTCGGGACTCGCTGTACTTGCTATTCTTGCGAGCATTGGTGTTTTTACTCTTGGAAAACTAGATTCTTGGCTGGTCTCACATCTGAATATTCCATTCGGTCAGAGCTATTGGAACGCTTGTTATGGGATAAGTATCGTCATTGGCGCAACTTTTCTACCTAGCCTTGTCTTGGGCGCACTTGTCCCGGTTTTGTATTGGCGCGGAGGGCTTTTGCAGCGATTTGCAATCTCGGTAGTCCTAGCTGTGACGACAATGAATCTGACGATTGAGATCTTTGAAGGTTCGAGGAACCTAAGAGTGCCGGTCCGTCAACTGATTGCGATCTTGCTGTGCTGGATTGCAATGCCAGTACTTTTTTTGCGGACACCGATCAACACACGCCCCCTCCGCTTGATTGTTGCGTCCGGCCTCATGTTGTTGTCACTCTGCTTGAGCATACTGCATATGTTTAGTGCCCCTCGCAATATCAATTTGCTTTACTGGGAGGCGTTGTACGGCGCAGCTTTTTGTTATGCGCTACTTCGCCGCAATTGGGGGCGAGTGGCGATTTTAGAATCCGGGACAGAGTTGGAACAGATTGAACGCACATCGAGCCGAACTCTCTTGGAGCTTATGGCCATTTGCGGCCTCGCATGCGCTGCATCCATGTACTGGTCGACATCGCTCTATAGCGGCGTCGTTCTTCAGCTAACGCAAGCGATCGTGCTTGGGATAGGCTGTGTCCTGGCTAGCATGGCTGGCATTCGTATCGTACTCAATTGGACGGCAATCAAATTCTGGCGTTTGTTCGCGATCGGGCTGTTTATGTGTCTACTGTTCGGCGCAAACAGCGTCGCCTATTTTGCCTTCGAAGATCAATGGGGGAGAGGTCGATGGCGTGTTTTCAGTTCTTCGATATTCGAACCCTTACTTGCAATTTCCATTGCATCTGGTTTTGCAAGCCTATTCTACGTTGGGTTCATTTGCCTCGTTGGCGTGTGGCTGAAATGGTGTGGATGGCGAACACAGGAGCAATTTGTTTTGGAGGTGCCGACCTCCAAGCGGTGACTACGTGTCGAGCAGGTTTGCCTTCGGTTCAGTTGTTTCTGGCGCAATCGATTAACGAATTCGGCACACATCCAAACGCTTTCCGTCTTCCCATTCCATAGAGCAAATCAACGAGTCACTTCATCGATGCGTTGATGATGTATTGATGAAAGAACGATATGATCTCTAAGTAATTGACCTTTGAGATTCGCTCATCAATACCGTGAAAACGTTGCGTGTCACGTTCAGAAAGTCGGGTCGGAATGAACCGAAAGATGTGCTCGCACAGGTCGGTATAGTGGACCGTGTCGGTACTGCCCACAAGAACAAACGGTGCCACGACTACGTCTGGTAAAACTTGGTGAATTGTCGTTTGGAGAATTTTAAATGCTTCCGAGTCGCTGTCCGATACGGGGGACGCTTCTCTCGGTGTGTTAAGAGGCTTCAGGGAGACTCGAGGGTCGTTGATTGATCTACGCAGGTAGTCTATCGATCTTTCGATGCTGTCACCTGGTAGCAGTCTTAGATTGAGCTTCGCCGTTGCTTGTGCGGGAAGGACGGTCTCCGATACTCCACCTTCGATCATCGTAGGGGCAATGGTTGTACGAAGCAGAGCGTCGCCACTCGGCTTGGCGCTCAATGTGCGTTCCACAAGTGGACCAAACAGCCACAAGTTGGACATGGCCATTTTTTTGACAAACGGCATTTCGGGCCCCAAGAAGTTGAGTGTGTCTCGAAGTCCACCGTCGATGCGACCTGGGAATGGCGCTGACTGCACACGATGGATCGCACTTGAGAGAATACTCACCGCTGTTTCGCGAGGTGGCATCGAGGAATGTCCGACTTTGTCCGCGTTAACGTTGGCTGTAATTTCGACTGTGAGAAAACCTTTCTCGGCAACACCGACCAAGGCTGCCGGGCTCCCTAAACCGGGGAATTCCGTGAAAACGCATCCGCCCTCGTCGATGATAGTGTGCAATCGGATTCGATGACTTCGAAACCATGCGGCCATCTTGCTGTTCCCATCAGCACCGCCAATCTCTTCATCGTGTCCTAAGGCGACGAATATGGTTCGCTTCGGCCGAAAGCCCTCGGCGGAAAGTTTGCTGATTGCTTCTAGGATCGCCATAACACCATGTTTGCAATCCAGTGTGCCTCTGCCCCAAATAAATTCGTCATCCATATGACCGCTGAATGGTGGATGCGTCCATTTGGAAAGAGAACTTGCCTCAACAGGCACGACATCAAAATGAGACATCAATAGTATTGCACCCAGTTCGGGCTCCTGCCCCGGCCACTGAAAGAGCATGCTTGGGTTCCGTTCGTCACCGAAGTCCTTTCCTGTTCTGAGAACAAATGGAGAAGTATGCAAATTCGGAAACGCCTTTTGGATAGTATCGCGAAACCGATGCAGCTCAGAATCATTCGCGATCCTGGACATGGGGGTAGAGACCGTCGAAATCTGGATTGCCTCAACGAACCTTTCGAAGGTCGGCAGGCTATCTAGTTTAAGCAATGAGACTGGCTTAGCTTTGAGTTGCCTGGACGGAAACGTCAGGTAGTTCCAACTCAAAATGCCGATGAGCAGTGCCAGTAAACTTAACACGATCCATCCTACCCGCCGGGCTGTGATTCGTTTTCGATTCATTAAGTACTCCGAAATGCATTGTGAAGTGGTTGAAACAGAGTGGTGGAAGCTTCGTAGGTCCGCATCTCCGAGGCGGACAAGTCAGCGTCTCGGAGATACGCCTCTATGCGGACGGACGACTCTACATATGGCCGCTTTCATTTCCTTTCATTGACATTCGCTCAGCAGACTCTCGTCCTAGTTTGCGTACATGGCGTCCGTAAGCAAGGACGGAAGCGATGGAATCGGAAAAGAACATCCCGCGTACGGTCAAGCGAATCGAAGTTGGACCAATTTCGACTAACCGCATCTCCTCTAAGACATCCAATTCGTTGCGATAGTCTGACATCACATCTGTTCCGAACACTTCTCGATAATGACTGCGATCGACGGACAGTTTTGAAAATTGGCGTGTGACGTAAAGCAGTCGCAGCGATTCCGCGTCGAATGCAAAATAACGATTCCAAATGGGAAATTGCTTCCCCACCAACTGCAAGTATTCGAGCGAACTCTCTGGATTCATCGTCTTGAGCCCAGAACAACTTGAATCGCTTGACGAGTATGAAATTCCGGAAGGACCAAAGCCGATCATGTTGTAACGATCAGGCTCAAAGCTGCGCAATTCGTAGATGTAGCTGCGTGAGTCTCCTTGAAAGGATGATCGTTCGAAGTTGGTGAGTGTCGTTTGGTGATATCCGGTTTCGATAGCCGTTGTCCGGACCGCTTCCCAATTGGCAGCAGCCATTTCATTACGTGGCAACGCGGCGATTAGTTTTGGATCGCGTGACCAAGCTGTGGCAAGTCCACGAAACATGACCAGATGGTAGAGGCAGATTTGATCGAGACCGATTCGATCGCCGCGCGAGATATCGGAGAGCATTTCAGGGAGCAATTGTCCAGGGAGATTGAAAAGAAGATCGGCTGAGACTGTCATCTTGCGTGAATGTGCTATTTCTACAACTTGAGCAAACACTTCGCTATCGCCGAAGCCAGTCCGTCCCATTTTGGTCTGCCATTGCTTCGAAAACGATTGGATTCCCATACTGATCCGGAAGTGCCTAGCGGATAACTCTTCTTGAAGGATATCCAGTAGCCACGGCTTGCGATTGAGGAAGAAGGCCGGCACTCCTTCGAGAGTCACCTCTGCGTGACGCAGATCAAATAGTTCGTTCAGTTTTCGGCACAGCCGTCGAAACGGCTCAGCAGGGGTAAGGTTTGCCGTTGCTCCGCCGAAATACAAGGCATCAATCACCTTGCCTTCCAGTGACGGGCACGCGGCAACTCGGTACTGTATTTCCTGAATGACGCCGTTCACCGCGGCTGCCGCCTTGAGGGAACTGAAGTCTTCATGCGGAAAGGTGCAAAAACCGCAGTCAGCGATTTTCGGGTTGCAATAGGAATGCGGAAGTACGCCTACGAGGAGTGGCTTGTCGGGATGGTAGAAATGTTGAAAACGCGAGTCACCATTGTCGACGGCCTGCCGAGTTTCATGATTGAGGAACGGCATGCTGGCGGCCAATGGGAAGCCGTGGAGCAAACGATGTCGCTGAGGCTTTTTGAGTCGACTCCGCACAAGTTGCCGTAACGACTCGCTGGGATCGACGGCTAAACTTGGATTGAGATTCTGTTTTTCGAATGGTGTAGCTGGCGTTATCTCATCAAGATGCATCATGATCAGCCTCGGTGGTAAGTTTGTTGAACGGACATTGGCTTTGTGCCGAATCCTCCGAATACAAAAGGCGAATTGCGTGCCAAGATTCTTTCAACAGTCAATCCGGAGGGCTCCACCCGAATATCTGGGATGGTCAAGTATCTGATTTGCCAGGCTGAAAGTCATGTCTTGATCGAGTCAAAAGCCATAGCCACCATGATAAAACCGACGTTTTCTGGGAAAGTCGCTAGTGCCAACGACTTTCATAAGAAACCATTAATGCGATCCAAGTATTCACTGGATTTTCATCTTGCTCTCCATTTTCCACTTCAACAAATGCAAATGCAGTGTGATTCGTTATACTGAAATGCAAAAAATGCTGCCATCCAACTACACTGAATGCAGTTGGCTTGAATTGAAAACATTGGCAATTACAACCGGACCCAAGCGATTATGGCCTTTCTAAACAGGGCGGAACGGCATGAAGCGAACGCCTTCGCTCGCATCGGATACAGCAATCCATTTTTGCCGGAACGACTGCAACTGGAACGTCAAATACTGGGCGACCGATTCCAATCGGGTGCGGCAGTCATCCATTTTCCCTCCGATCTCCAGGCTCACGCAGTCTTCAAAAATTTCAGTTTGCTACTGGAACAGTCCAGGTGAGGTGGTGCCGTAATTCCGGGCGCGCTTAGAGCTTAGAATGAACGCGTTGATTGTTTTCGAATTGAATGGGGGATTGATATCCGATGCCGGAGTGTTTTCGATCGCGGTTGTAGTAAGCGAAGTATTCGGCTAACTCTTTTTCCGCTTCTTGCATGCTCTTGTATTCGGTCATTTCGAGCTCTGTCTTGATAGTTCCAAAGCAAGATTCCATGAAAGCGTTGTCATAGCAGTCGCCTGCTCGACTCATACTTTGACGGATCGAGGCCCTGCGCAATATCGAACGGATCTGTTTCCCGGCATATTGTCCTCCGCGGTCTGTGTGATGAATCAATCGCTTGCCTGGCTGACGGATTGCGATAGCGCTTCGGAGGCCTTGAATTACCAACGCTTCGGTCATGGTAGTATCAATATGCCATCCAATTAATCGACGCGAGAAGCGGTCCATCAACATCGCCAAATACCCAAAGGTCCTTTCAGCCAATGGTATGTACGTGATATCACCTACCCAAAGTTGATTGATTCCATTCAGCGAAAAATTCTCCAATAGCAAATTGGGACTATAGCCCAACCGATGTCGACTCTCTGTTGTCTTGGGGGTAAACGACTTCGGTTGAATTGCGTGTAATCCCTGTACTTTCATTATGTTTGCGATTCTTCTGCGCCCGATGAGGAGTCCATTGTCGGCAAGCTCTTGAACGATTCGACGAGTTCCATATCGCTTACGATGTTTCCAAAAGATGTCCAGTACCATCGGGGTAATGTCTTTTGTTCGCGTCTCATTCAAGGTCAGCTCTTCTCGGCGATGTTCATAGAACGTTGACCTAGGAATTGACAAACATTGACATACATCGCCAATGTGGAATCCACCATCGAGACTGATCTGCTCAGCAGCTGCAGCCACGTCACTCATTCGCTTCGGCTGAAAATGGCCAACGCTTTTTTTAAAATATCGCGTTCGCGTTCTACACGCCTAAGTTCCGCTTCCAACTGAATAACCCGGGCGTCCAACGCAGTTGCAATTGGACCATTTACTTCTAGTTGCTCTTTCTTCCATCGATAGAGCAGAGTAGTACTCGACAGTCCCAATCGTTCTGCAATCGAAGGACCTGAATGTCCATCCAACAGCATTTGAACAGCATCCCGTTTAAATTCATCCGTGAACTGTCTTCGTGTTATCGATGCCTGCTTCGTGCTCTTTGCGCTCATCCTGAAAGTCTCCTTGAACGTTCATTCTAAGCTCTGAGCGCGCCCGGAATTACGGCACCACCTCA
>JANMLD010000153.1:0-21699 GCA_031372345.1 Pirellula sp. | reverse complement strand
TGCTTGAGACTCCTTTGGAATGGACTTAGATACCCAATCTATTGGAGTCTCGGGCTGGACATTTACGAATTGCAAAATTCGAAAAAAGAACCACGAAAGTTTAGCTGGCAATCACGCCTCTGCCCGAGTTGTGATCGACGCATGAGGTTTTAGGAGGCAATGAGCGGTTTGGGCATTACCACGATTCCCAGGTCGCTGAGGATATTGGGAATTTATAGACTGATGAAACCGAAAGAAGCTTGATTTGGATTCTATTTTAACGCACTCCTCGAAGGGATTGTATTGCGCCCAAGGTGATTTCCACATTGATCCCCATTCACCTGTCGAACGCGCCGTAGTCACACATGCGCATTCCGATCACGCTCGCTGGGGCTGCCAAAAGTATCTGGCCGCGAAGCCCTGTGAACAGTTGCTGCGACTGAGAATGAGCCCCGATGCGGAATTCCGATTTCTCTCCTATGGAGAAACACTGACGGTCGGTGGAGTTGAAATTAGTTTTCACCCAGCGGGGCACATTTTGGGATCGGCCCAGATCCGGCTTGAGTATCAAGGCCAGGTCGGCTTGGTCACGGGTGATTATAAACTTGGAACGGATCCGACGTGCGAAGCTTGGCAGCCCGTTCGTTGCCACTGGATGATTAGCGAATCCACATTTGGATTGCCCATCTATCGCTGGCCCCCTCACGAGAGCGTCTTCCAGTCGATTAACCAGTGGTGGCGAGAGAGTCGTGACGAGGGCAAGTGTTGCTTGCTCTACGGGTACGCTATCGGCAAGAGCCAACGTTTGCTTGCAGGACTCGATCCGACCATTGGCAAGATCTATTGCCATGGAGCTGTCGAGAAAGGAAACGAAGCCTATCGTCGCACTGGAGTTACGTTGCCCGAAACAACCTACGTCGGCTCAGTGGCTAGCAAACACGATTGGCGAGGCGCGATGGTTGTTGCCGTACCCAGTGTTCATGGAACACCGTGGGTGAAGAAATTCGGACGTTGCAGTACAGCCATGGCGAGCGGCTGGATGGCGGTGCGAGGAGCTCGCCGACGTCGATCCGTCGACCGAGGCTTTGTTCTAAGCGACCATGTCGACTGGCCATCTCTCTTGACCGCAATCGACGCATGCAATCCCGAGACGGTTTGGTTGACACACGGCTATACCGCTTCGGTTGCTCGCTATCTCGTCGAACAAGGACGCGATGCGAGAGTACTCGATTCACGTGGCCGGAGCGAAGGCGATGAAGATGCCACGGATGAAGATGCCACGGTCGAAAGCAGCGAGAACAGCATCGATCCATCTTCGGGCGAGGCAAAGGCACTATGATCCGTTTTGCCGCCTTGTTCGATGCGATTGACCGGACAACAAAAACGAACGAGAAGCTGGCCGCTCTAGTGCAGTACTTTGGTCATGCAAGCCATGCCGATGCTGCGTGGGCGACATATTTCCTCTCCGGATATAAGCTCAAGCAATTGGTACCGACCAAGTTGCTTCGCATTTGGGCTGCCGAGGAGGCGAACATTCCATCCTGGCTGTTCGAGGAGTCCTACCATTCGGTTGGCGACTTGGCGGAAACCTTAACCTTGATTGTGCCGCCTGGAGAAATGCTGGATGATCTTTCACTATCGCAATGGGTTGAACAGCGATTGATGCCGCTTCGAGCGATGGAAGAAGCCGAACAACGCGACTCAGTGATTGCGATTTGGAAACAATCACCTACGCAGGTGCGGTTGGTGATCCTGAAGTTGATTACGGGAGCGTTCCGGGTGGGTGTCAGCAAATCCATTGTGACGCGAGCGATCGCAGAACATGCTGGCGTATCGTCCGATGTTATCTCGCATCGACTGATGGGTATATGGAAACCTACCGCGTCGTTCTTCGATAACCTGATCTCGAAAGAGGTGCAAGATACGATCGCTAGCCAGCCGTTTCCATTTTGCCTTGCACATCCGATCGATCATGAACTTGGCCCTGAAAGCATCGGACCCGCAAAAGACTTTGCGGCGGAATGGAAGTGGGACGGAATACGCGGCCAGGTGATTCGACGCAATGAACAGGTGTTCATTTGGTCGCGAGGCGAGGATCTGATGGAGAACCGCTGGCCCGAGATTGAATCGGCCGCTCAGCTATTGCCCGATGGCACAGTTCTGGATGGAGAGATTTTGGCTTCGCTAGGCGAGAATCAAGTTCTTCCTTTCGCCAAACTTCAAAAGCGGATTGGGCGAAAGTCAATAAGCAACAAACTCTTGAAAGAAGTTCCGGTTGTTTTCCAGGCGTTTGATCTTCTCCAAGACGACGGCGAAGATATTCGCTCCCGTCCGTTCTCTGAACGCAGGCTGCGGCTTGAGCGCTTGCTATCTGCCATCGATCATCCGAGCCTTGGTTATACTCAGCTTCTCACGGGAACTTCTTGGAATGAATGGGCGAAGATCCGCGATCGAAGCCGCGAGACGAACGCCGAAGGATTGATGCTGAAGCGTTTGGATGCAAGCTACGAAGTAGGCCGAGTACGCGGTGTTTGGTGGAAATGGAAGGTATCGCCTTATACGATTGACGCCGTTCTCATCTATGCACAAAAAGGACATGGAAAACGATCGGGGCTTTACACGGACTATACATTTGCGCTCTGGGAGGGTGACACATTGGTCCCCTTTGCAAAGGCCTATAGTGGACTCGATGATTCCGAAATCAAAGAGGTGGATAAATTCGTCCGACAGAACACACGCGAATCCTTTGGACCAGTGCGAAGCGTTGTACCGGCGTTGGTCATGGAGGTTGCATTTGAAGGTTTACAGCGCAGCCCGCGCCACAAAAGCGGAATCGCGACACGGTTCCCGAGAATCGTTCGCTGGAGACACGACAAGAAACCGGAGGACGCGAATACGCTCGCTGAGTTGGTGGGTTTGTTGCCGGCGTTAGAATAGGAGTTGTTGAAATTCAAATCGAGTTCGAATTGCCTTCCGTCCGACTTGCCCGGGCGGAGGCTGCAATTGGCAGCTACCTTGATACGCCAGCCGTTTAGCACTCCAGCCTCAGGCTCAAAACGCCTCCAGAGATTACCCAACTCCAAATTGAAAAATCCTACACCTCTGCAAACTGTCCTGAACTACTTTGCCAGCAAGGGACAAAAGCCCTTTCTTTTTCAGCGGCATGCGTGGAAAGCCTATTCTGAAGGTCAAAGCGGTCTGATTCATTCTGCCACGGGCACCGGAAAGACTTTGGCCGTTTGGCTAGGACCGATTCTGGAGTGGCTTAAACAGAACAAGACTAGAAGCAAGTGGAATCCGAAGAATCCGCCCGCTCTTCGCGTCCTATGGATTACACCTCTTCGAGCTCTAGCGGCTGATACGGAAAATGCTCTGCGTGCTCCCATCGAGGCCTTGGGACTGCCCTGGCTCCTGGAATCTCGCACCGGCGATAGTAGCGCCAGCATCAAAGCGAAACAACTCAAGCGATTACCAACCGCGTTGATCACAACTCCCGAGAGTCTTTGCCTGCTTCTGACGCATGCCGCCTTGCAGCCGCAGTTGAGCGCCATCGAAGGAGTCATCGTAGACGAATGGCACGAACTGCTTGGAAGCAAACGAGGTATTCAAGTCGAGTTGGCGTTGTCGCGACTTCGCAAGCTCAACCCCTCTCTTCGAACTTGGGGCCTATCCGCAACTCTCGGCAACCTCACCGAGGCTGGCAATGCACTCGTTGGATGCAAATCAACGCAATCTTGCAAGATTATCGAGGGCACGAGCAAAAAGCGATTGCGACTCGATTCGTTGATTCCGGACAAGATGGAACGCTTTCCCTGGTCTGGGCATATTGGGTCCCGCATGGTTCCCCAAGCTGCCAAGAAGATCGACGAGGTAAAAAGTGCACTCGTCTTTGCCAATACCCGATCGCAAACGGAGATTTGGTATCAACACTTGCTACAATGTCGCCCCGATTGGGCGGGGCAAATCGCAGTTCACCATGGCTCGCTCGACACGAGCGTAAGAGACTGGGTAGAAAACGGATTGCGAAACGGCAAGCTACGTGCTGTCGTCTGTACGAGCAGCCTTGACCTAGGAGTCGATTTCTCAGCCGTCGACTTAGTTCTTCAAGTTGGCAGCCCCAAAGGTTCCGCTCGTTTGCTTCAGCGTGCGGGCCGGAGCGGGCATCAACCAGGAGCCGAGAGTCGCCTGATTTTTGTGCCGACGAATGCCTTGGAGTTGATCGAGCTTGCAGCCGCCAAGGATGCGATCCAACATGGCAAGATGGAAGCTCGACCGCTTCTCAATAAGCCATTGGATGTCCTGGTACAACACGCGGTCACGATCGCGATTGGTGGAGGTTTTATTTCGGAAGACTTGCTTCAAGAAGTCAGAACGACCCAAGCGTTTCAAGCCTTGACCGATAACGAATGGCAATGGGTACTCGATTTTATAGTCCGGGGCGGTAGCGCACTCAACGCGTACCCCGAGTTTCATCGCGTCCAAGTCGAAAACGACCGGCATCAAGTATCGATTCGCCGCGTGATCACTCTGCACCGCCTGAACATTGGCACCATCGTTTCCGATACCGCGATGAAGGTCAAATACATGAGCGGTAGCACGATCGGTACCGTGGAAGAAAGCTTTATCTCCAAGCTCAAGCAGGGAGATAAATTTCTGTTTGCTGGCAAACTTGTTGAGATGGTGATCGTCCGAGATAATGTCGCCTACGTCAAGCGTTCGAAAGGAACTCCTGATGCAGTTCCGCGGTGGATGGGTGGACGCATGCCTCTCTCGAGCGAGTTGAGCGCTGCGCTGCGTGAGAAGATTCACGAGGCATCCGATGGAAACTTGAAAGGTCCCGAGATGCGATCGTTGAAGGGACTGTTCGAACTTCAGCAACGCTGGAGTATCTTGCCTCGAACGGATGAGCTTTTGATTGAAGTAATTCGAGAGCGGTCTGGCTACCAAGTGTTCTTGTTTCCGTTCGAGGGACGCTTGGTGCACGAGGGGATGGCCTCTGTGTTGGCGTACCGCTTGACCCGACAGCAGCGAACAACAATGAGTATGGCATGCAACGACCATGGACTTGTATTGCAGTCACCTCATCCAATCCCAATTGAGAAAGCTATTGCCGAGGGCCTATTCTCGACGGAGCGACTTGAGAACGATGTTAGCCAGAGTATGAACGCGACGGAAATGGCGAAGCGGCAGTTTCGCCAAATTGCAAGGGTCTCCGGTTTAATCCAAGCTGGTTTGCCCGGCCAGAGAAAGAGCACCAGCCACATTCAAGCCAGTAGCAATCTGTTTTTTGATGCCTTTAGCGAACACGATCCTGCGAATCTTTTGTTAGAGCAGTGTCGCCGAGAGGTTCTTGAACAACAACTAGAATGGAGTCGGCTAAGTCGTGCACTGGCGCGAATGCAGGAAGGCAAGCTAAAGATAATGTACCCACCGAAGGTAACGCCACTGGCGTTTTCGTTAATGGTTGATAAGTTGAGAGAACGATTGAGCAGCGAGACATTGGCGGAACGCGTTTCACGGATGCAAAAGGCACTTGAAACCGCCGCGGGGGAAGTGGTGGCATAGGCTTCCAGCCAATGCCACGTTCATATTTGTCCCCACTGACTATCCACACATCCCATGATGCCACAACGTTATCCTATCGCCATAGCAACAAACGACCATACAGGCCTCTCATCGCTTGCAGTTTCCATCGAAGGGCTCGATTTTCAATTGCTCGCAAAACGAGGGCTTTACTGGCCAGAGCAAAAGACACTTTTTATTGCGGATACTCACTTTGGCAAAGAAGCCACATTTCGCAGCCAAGGAATCGCGTTACCTCGCGGTGGCACGGAGGGTACACTGGCCACAATCGCACAAATGATCGCCGAGTGCCAAGCATCACGACTAATATTGCTCGGCGACATGTTTCATGCGCGATCTTCGATGTCGAAAGAAATCCGAGAATCTTTGGATGCGTTTTTTTTAGCACACCAGCAATTGCGATTTACACTGGTCCTAGGAAATCACGACAGGGGCATTCCGGCATTTACCCAAGTTTGGCCGATCGAAATCCTCGACTCGGGTGCTCCGATCGGTTCGGTTTCCGTTTCTCATCTTCCGCAAGAGCCTAGCCTATCAACTAAGCTATTATTGTGTGGTCACCTACACCCCGCTTACCGCTTTACCTCCAAAATGGACTCCGTCGGAAAATTACCCTGCTTTTGGTTATCCAATCGACAGTTCGTTTTGCCCGCGATCGGCGAGTTTACGGGTACGCAAGTTATCCATCCAAGCAAATCAGATCAAACCTGGGTCATCGCCGATGATCAAATCCTTAGAGTATAAGACCATGCCACTGACAACTGCAGATATTGACCGAATCATTCAAATGGCCTGGGAGGATCGAACAGCATTCGATACAATTCAAACCCAGTTTGGCCTGACACCAGGCGACGTAATCAAGCTCATGCGGACTGAAATGAAGCCATCGTCATTCCGACTTTGGCGAGCGCGGACCGCAGGTCGCAAGACCAAACACCTTGCACTTCGAGATTCTCAAGTAAATCGCTTTCGATGCCCTGACCAAAAGGGGTCGTGAGAGGAACAAGTGGCATATGCTCCCAGCCTGTGTAAAGGCATTGATCACAGGTTGGAAGCCTATGCCACATAGTTTTTCGAGCAACTTTGCTGTTTAGATATCACAGTGGGTTGCTTAAGTCTGCTCGAGAGCGCAAAAAAGGTTGGCGCACAAAGTCCAACAAAGATCTCAAACCGCTCGGCATGGGCCTTCGATACAGCTGCTTAACCACCAGTTACGAACCAAATGGCAATCGAGCCCAGAATGGAAACGAACCCGAGAACGAAGCAAAGCGTCGATAGGTTTTTGAAGAACGAGTAGATCATGGAGTTAATTCGGTAAGATTACTGAGTCGACAACATGCACAACACCGTTGGTGCAATGAATATCAGCCGAGACAACGGTGGCATCGTCAATCATGACTTTGCCATCTTTGACTGCAATTTTGATTGGCTTGGCAGCCACGGTTGTGGCCGTCGTCAGCTTCATCACGTCGGCTGCAGTGACCTTACCGGCGACCACATGGTGTGTCAGGATGCCAACCAACTTTGCCTTGTTCTCAGGCAGGAGTAGACTTTCCACTGTCCCTGCGGGCAACTTCGCAAATGCGTCATCCGTGGGTGCAAACACCGTAAACGGACCGGCGCTTTTGAGTGTATCCACCAATCCTGCTGCTCCAAGTGCTGCAGCAAGAGTCTTGAACGTACCCGCACCAACTGCTGTATCAACAATATCTAACATGAACATTTCCTTGGCTCTTTTTGCTTGACTCGCAACGCCAGGAATGCTGGTTAGATTTACGAGCAAAGTCTTTTAGGCCGCGGGACTATAGTGCGAGGGTAACCCCCAAGGAGTTTCACCGTACTTTGAAATGCGACCGCGACCCAGCCATTCTGAGCCTGAGGCGCTAGCGGCCAAGGAAAAGCGTGCGACCAGCCAACGAGCTTGTACAATCTAGAAGTCCAAACGGAGGGTAGAGCACTGCTGGGAAGAAAAGGACGTCATCACGCCACACACCCCTTGAACGTACACGTTACATCGTTAACCAAACCACGGAGCCGAAAAAAGGATGAAGGGCGATTCGGAACTAGATAACATCGGTTCTGCTTCTTGAACAAGGAACAAGACAGGCCAACGGCCTAGCCCATGGTTTTCCGCAACGCGACCATTTGTAACTCAAGACGCCCTTGCACCGTTCCAGTTTGGCATGAAGGTTCATTCGAATTCCGAACTGCGCTGCGCGCTCGAAATCAACAAGTGACTACGAATGCACTTTTGCCGCTGCTGGCGTCTGAGAAGATGTTGACATTTTTCGCAACGCTTTTCCGATAGCTGCAACAATCAATAGGAGCAAATGCGAAAAAGCATACACGATGCAAATTGCAATTACATATGGCATCGCATAATCCAATCCGCGATCACTAAAATGATTCGGACCGATCGGCTTGCCGGGCGACTCTTGCATAAATCGAACCGCGATTTCGTCACCTACTTTGACGTGTCCAGAATAGTCATGGTCGTTGAACTGGACTTCGTGGTTAAGGCCAGTAGAGTCTAGGTAGCTAAGTGTGAAATCGTGCGGAAACATTTCCGGGGGCGGTGGGTCGACGGCGATGACGGTCGCAAAGACGTTTGGCGCGTTGCTCCACCTTTTTTGCAACTCAAAGGAACGCCAAATCACTCCACCAAACGCGACCAACAAGCCGACGAACCACAACGTCACCAACGGATTCTTCTTCTTGAGTCGAACGGCAACGCCCGACTGGGACACCCTTCGCACCTCAATGGATAGCACTCTTTGCGCTTCGGTCCAACATCCCGTGCCGAAGCGAGGCGAGAGTTCTGGATCACACACATGCACTTCGTTCACTGTTCCACGATCCAATGAGACGCCAAGTCCCAACGTCGTGAACCAGAGAGTCCCTGACTGGATCAAGTCTTGGTCGGTTGTTTTGTCGTCTTGAACTTGCTCGGCATGTTCTCGTTGACGATCGAATTCTTCGCAGTCGCACCACAGAGTCTCTGTCGGCGACACCTTCAGGAGAAGAACCAATTCGTGGATCGGGGTGTCGTAAACATCGAGCAAGCCAAATCGAATTCGCCAGTCGCAAACATCAATCCGCTCAAGAGTCTGCGGAGACTGAGCGGAGAAGATGAGCGTTGTATCCATCTCTTCAATGTAGACTTTGGCATCGTTTTCCTCTCGCGAGCTGTCGATTTTGAAGCCAAGCAATCGAACGATGGCCGTTACTTCGGAGCGTGGAAGGCCGAGCAGAAAAGGCCCCATGCCTTGTCCGATTTCCACCGACCAAAGACGATCTTCTAGCATATTACTTTTCATTGGATTGGACCTGATGCAATTCTGCCCACGGGTTTTTGTCTGGATGCAAGGAGAGCCTAACCCAGGTCACTGCAACGACGCATAAGACCGTTCCGCAGAGCAAAGAAAGGAAAAGCATCATGCGGTATTTGCCTGGCTCTAACACAGCCAACGCGTGACGCTTGGGATGATGGTAGACCGTGACTACCGCTCGTTTAGGGTATTTCGCAATGATGCCCGAGGCATACGTTTCGCTTCCCGTAAAATAACCGAAAGCGATCTGGTTACTTTCCAAGTGCTTATCTTCCACGGAGTAGGTGTAGCGGACGACCGGCTTGTAACGAATGTATTGACTGACGCGATCACCACTATGTGTTGTACAACTTTCGACCGTTGATTCTAGAACGCGTCCCTCGGTTGTTGGCCAAGACCGAGATCGGAACGCGAGAACAAAGGACGTTGCGAACATCAAGAATGCCAATAGGCATCCGAGGGTGACGGCCAGCCCGGCGTTGAAGAACTGCTCGATCGCTGCAAAGTGGAATGGAAGCATAGCTGGAGTTTGAAAAAGGGGGAGAGGTTTAAAGTGACAGAGTTGAAGAACCCGCTATCTAGGTATTCCGAACGGAGCAGATAGCCCATCAATGAACTACCCAGTCAACATTGCCGACCGGCACAATTGCTCGAGTATTTTTTCCACGGTCTCGTGTTCAATGAGATCCAATTCCAACAAACGATTCCCTTTTGCGTTTGGCCTCAGTTTTCCATCTGCTCTCAACTTCGCGATCCATTCGACAAGATCAGCCTTGGTTTTTATTCCATCCAGTTCGCCTATTACCATTCGTGTCAAAGGATCTGCGTTGAACATCGAGTGACGTCCCGTAGTCAACAGGTTTTCCTGTCGCGCCTGCAATCGAGTGAGCGAGGAAACGGTTGGGGTTGTGGAAACTCTTGACACGAATCGATCGGGCAAGAGCCTTATCTCAATATCCCCGCGTGCAACGAGTTGCAATAGGTTGCCCCGCACGAACTTTGCGATGGGATTTTGCTCGCCTTCACCAAGTTCCGGTGCAGTTAACGATCCCGGCCAAGCATCAGCAAGAGCGAACAGCAATGCCTTCAGCGCGGAGTTCTTGGTTTGAATCTTCTTGCCGTTCGCACACTTGAATGCAACATCGCCGCTTGGGTGCAAATTGTTCATCAAGGTCGGATCTTCTACGCGAATGTTGGCTGAATAGAATCCTCCTTCCATTCGTTCGGGACTTACGTTTCTATCTAGTTTGCGATCCTTGTGGCACAACAAGGATTGTCTGAATGTGCGATTGGTGACGAAGTCAGTGTATTGGCTTCGTTGATATACGTCCGTCGTTAACTTGATGAGCGACTCGGCCGCCTTAGCGGGAAGATTGCTTGCGATCATCGACGCGAGGTTGGATTCTCCTAAGAATTGCATCTCTTGTCGTTTGGCCATCTCAATGAACTCGTAGAAAAACATTGGGCGATTGTTCTCCTCCAAGTGCTCGTGGAAAAGATACGAGTCGGGGTGCTTGGCCAACAGATCGAGTTCGCCTTTGAGCACTTGAGCGTAGGGCGAAGTCTGCCCATCCGTGCTTTCGACTAGGAATGAAAGAAATGCTCTGGCCTGTTGGATCTTGCTTTTCGCATCCGGAAGATCTGCAACATGATGGAGCATCATCTGGCGAATCATGCCTCGCATGAACCAACCTGGGTAAGCGTTGTAACTGATGTACGCGACTCCGTTTGGCGACAGTCGCTCTTTGCAAATTTCCAAAATGCGTTCTTGAGCTGCCGTCGGAACCCACGAAAACACACCGTGACAAAGGATGTAGTCAAACTGTCCGAATGACTCATCAATCCCGTGGAAGTCTTTGGCAACAAGCTGAATGTTATTCAGTCCGAGACTACTAACGGTTTTTTGCCCTTCGGCGATCTGTTTGGTAGAAAGATCAACTCCAACGATTCTCGCGTTGGGCATCTGGACAGCAATCGGAATAATGTTTCCGCCACTTGCGCAACCGAGTTCGAGCACCGACGCGGTATCCGGAACCGGCGCGTCAAGTTGAAACAGCTTGGCCATCGTGTAAAGGTGGTCGGGGTGCGTAGCGTCGACGGGATAACTCGGATAAGGAATATCGTCGTAGGAACACAAAACTTCGTATGATAAGTCTTGGATGTCAATCATTTTTGCTTCCTATCCAATTCCTATGTCGAAGCCAAATTGACGGCAACGTAACTCGCCAACCGTAGCGGAACTCGTCAAGAGTTTCGATCGTCACAACGAAAGCCTTGACGGCTTCCGCTACGAAAGATGAACTCAATGTGCAAGCTACATTCGAAGTTGATGCTACTTAAACCGAACCGATCCATCCGCTTGGATCTATTCCAGGAGAAACCACCGCTGTGTCGTCACCTCGGCCACCTTCCAGTCGCAGCTTGAGCGTTTGCCCAGATTCTCGAAGATTATTAACCTTCAAGTTGAGAGTATCATTCCCTTCACCGCCGAGAATGTTCATGCGAACACTGCCATCCAGAGAAGGCGATTTGATTGTTGGCTCCATCGTGAGCGTAACGTCGAAGCTATCGTTGCCACGCCCGCCTGCGAAATTGAGGTCGACTGTCCCTTGTGGCAGTACGCACGGAACGATATTGCCAAAGAAGCGGTCATTGCCGTCGCCTCCATCCATGAAGATACGAGTCCGGCTTGACGAAATCAGAGCTGGCACAAAGGCCCCTTCGCTGCGCGTTGGCGATTGCGCCAAAAGGCTCAATAGATCTTCTCCGTCGCCACCTCCCAGCAGCATATCCAACCCACCTTTCACCGTGACTCGATCGAACATCGCCATCACAGCGTCATTTCCAGCTTGCCCCTGAGCTTCGACACGGACAGCTCCTTGGAACACAACGTTCCGCATAATGCTCTCAAACGTATCATTGCCCGCGCCCCCTTCGAATCGCAAATCCACATCCGCAACTAGGACGGCTGGCAGCAACGCGACATCGTCACTGCTTATCCGCGAATGAAAGGCGTCGTTTCCCGCGCCCCCCACAAGAGCGATCCGATACCCTGGCGGGTTATGCTCAGCAAGCTTGTAGGAGACGATGGTGCTAATAAAGGTATCATCGCCAGCACCGAGATCGGCGGTGAAGTCGATACCATGAGGATCCATCCCTGCGTTGATAGTAACCGCGTCGTTGCCAGCTCCAGCATTCACGGCCAAGCGGACGATGTTGCCACTGAATTCCCCCTGGAAAGTATCGTCACCTGCACCCAGGTCCGCTGCGAAATCAAGTTTGTGGAAATTAAAACCGCCGTCGAGAAAATGAAAATCGGCAGTCGAGCCAAGCTTGAGTGAATCGTTACCAGCCCCTGCATTGAGCTTTAAGCTAGCGATATTACCACCGACCTCGCCTTCAAAGGTATCATCGCCCGCTCCAAGATCGATCGTGAAATCCAATTTATGGAAGTTGAAATCACCGTCGAGAAAATGAAAGTCGCTGGTCGAACGCAATTTGAGGGTATCGTTTCCAGCGCCCATATCGACGGAGATTCGAGCTGCACCATTCCCTACTTCAGCATTGAGCGTATCGTCACCGGCTCCGAATCTCGCTTCGATCTCGAGAGGGCGGAAGTTGAAATCATTGGATAGCTTGAGGTTGACGACATCGTTGCCCGCCTCAGTGGTCAACAAAATTTTTCGGATTTCTTGGAAGTTGAGCGTACGGCCATGGTCGGCAGTAATATGGACGCCTCTTGCGTCTTGTGCAATATCCACTTGATTGTCGTCGCGATCGCCGTGAATCAACAAGGTGTGCCCGCCATCGGCCAGTCCGATGTCCACATTAAAGCACTTTCGATCCTCCAAGCGTTCGAGACGTAAAAGCGATCGAAGCTGGTTGCGTTTTTTACTAGCCATGATGAAACCTCATTTTCACAGAGAGGAGAAGAATTGGAACGGCGATTGGCTTGAATGCACCCTGAACAACGGTGTCAGGTGCTTTGGTTCAAACAATCCCTATGTATGAATGCCGAACCGACAAGAATACCCCTCAAATATTTCGACCTGCACGATTCAATTTGCATTTGCCTATGCAATTCATTGAGCAAGAGGCAGGGATTTTAAAAGTTTGGTTTTGCAGTGTGAATTGAAAGTGACGTTTTTGTTCCGTTCGATTGGAAGCAACAACAGCAACAACAGCATCGTAGCGAGCTTGATCGTGTGATTTTTTCTCCCCTTCTCCTCCCGAGAGGAGGAGAAGGGGAGTTAGGTCATCAACAAAAACGCATGAGGGGCTCGAAGCAATTTTGGGTATATCTCTAATAGGGATCAGTAAACCAAACTTCGGATCGCATTAACAGCTAGACTTAGGATCAGACCACATTCAAGTGTTATCCCGATCCCTAGTGCATAGGTTTGCGAAGATGCCAACCGGTTCCGTTACTCAATGGCTTCTCGATTTGAAGGATGGCAATGAGCAGTCTGCCCAACTGTTGTGGGAACGCTACTTTGATCGTCTAACTTTGATTGCGAAGAAACGGATTGGCAGCGTAACAAGGCTTGGAACGGATGGCGAGGACGTTGCTCTTAGCGCGTTTCATAGTCTTTGTGCAGGAGTCGGCGAGGGTCGATTCGCCGATTTGGCGGATCGCGAAAGCCTTTGGAAGCTGTTGGTTACTATTGCTGTTCGCAAAGCCCAACGCGCGATTCGTGATGAATTTACCCAGAAGCGGGGAGGAGGGTTTGTCATTGGTGAGTCTTCGATGATGTCAGCAGAGGAGGTTTCGGCTGGGGTTCATGTCTTAGAAAAAGTACTTGGCAACGAACCCACCCCTGAATTCGCTGCCCAAGTGGCAGAGGAATGGCAAGGGTTATTGAATAGCTTGGGGGATGATGAATTGCGAAGAATTGCCATTTGGAAAATGGAGGGCTGCACCTCCAACGAAATTGCAAAGCGATTGGGCAAGTCGTTGGCAACGATTGAACGGCGTTTGAAATTGATTCGTATGGCATGGACCGAAACAAGTACATAGGAAAACTGATGTCGTCCAATTTCCCAAGCGATCCTTTGTCCTTTGTTCAATGGAGTCGCATTGACGAACTATGCAATCGGTTCGAGGCAGCACACCATCTAGGCACAGCGCCAGAAGTCGAAGCGTACCTCATCGAAGTTGAAATACCGCTGCGGATGTCGCTCCTCAAAGAGCTGTTGCAAATTGATTCGCATTACAAGACTGATCCAAAACTCGATGCGGCGCGATTGACTCAATTGTTTCCTGACTTGGATCGAGCTACGCTGACTCGGTTGCTATCCCAGAACGCTGCAAAAAAGTCCAGCGGGCAGTTTCCCGTAGTAGAGGGTTACACCATTGAGAGCGAGCTTGGACGTGGCGGCATGGGGGTCGTGTACAAAGCCCGCGATCTAAGATTGGATCGATTCGTCGCGTTGAAGATGATGCATCTCGAGGGCCCGAATCGCGAGCAGGTTGTTGTGCGCATGCTGACAGAAGCGCGAGCTGCTGCCCATCTCCAGCATCCCAATTTGGTACCCATCTACGAGGTCCGAGAATGCGAAGGTTGCCCAGTTTTGGTTTTTGAGTACGTCGATGGCGGGACCCTCGCACAACGCATCGCTCGACAACCCATCGACCCAGACATTGCTGCCCACATGATGGAAACCCTTGCCAAGGTATTGGCGTATGCGCACTCTCGCGGAATTGTTCATCGCGATTTGAAACCCGCCAATATCCTGATAACGCAGGATGGAACCTTGAAAGTGAGTGACTTTGGACTTGCTCGTCAGCTCAACGATGACAAGCGACAAACCAAGTCAGGCATGCTCATCGGAACGCCGGGCTACATGGCACCTGAACAAGCGAGCGGCAATCTCGGCCAACTAGGCCCTGCCGCAGACATCCATGGCCTGGGTGCAATTCTTTACGAAATGCTATCAGGGCAACCTGCGTTTCGTGGAACGAGCATATTGGAAACGCTGGAGATGGTCCGGACTCAAGATCCGGTCCCGCCTCGCCGACTTCGTCGCAGTGTACCTCGCGATCTAGAGACGATTTGTTTGAAGTGTCTTCGAAAGAACCCTGACGAACGCTATTTGTCTGCAAGTTTGCTGTCGGCCGAATTGGGTCGTTACTTAAAGCAAGAGCCAATCATGGCCAGGCCCATCGGTAGGCTCGAACAGGTCAATCGTTGGTGTCGGCGAAATCCGCGCGAAGCCGTGTTGGCATCACTATCCATGTTCGTTTCAGCGGCCTGTTTTTTGGCAGTGCTTTGGGCTTGGCAAAAGTCGGAAATTGCGTTCAAGAGTGAGAAGATCGCTTACGAGAGCGAAAGAACGCGAGCCGCAAACGAAAAAATCCAAAATGAGGAAGCTCAGAAAATGGCGATTGCTTCCAATCGCCGTTTTGACAAAGCTGCTGCTAGTGCCGAAGAATTGCTGCGAGTCAGTCAACGGCTTTTGAACCAACCAGGTATGGATACTCTCGGTAAGGAGACGTTTGAGAAGGCGATGAAATTTAAGCAGTCGTTAATTGAGGAGGGGAGCGGCTCTGACGGAATGAGTTTCGAGATTGCTCGAGCACTCGGTGGATTTGCCGTGACGCAAGGGGAGCTTGGCCTGTATCGAGAAGCACTGGTGACTTTGAAACAAGCGATTGCGGCGATTCAATCGTTGGATGAATCTGCGAGGGAATCATTGGACTCACAACGCGAAATGATTTCGTTACTATTGAGGCAGGTCGGCGTGCTAAGCCATCTCGATCGGGAGGATGAGGCCTCTGAGGTACTGCGGCAGGGGGTGACTCTCGCCGAACGACTGTTGCAATCGAACCCTACGGGTGGCGCCGATATGGTTAGGCTCGCAAACCTGCTGGTCAATTCTTCCGTTCGTTCAGTTACTGTCGAAGATAAGAAGAGACAGCTCAGTAGAGCCGTTGGGCTTGAACAGAACGCCATCACGTTGGAGCCGAATAACGAATTCTTTCGTTTTGAACTAGCGTTGTCGCTTGAAAGCCTTGCCGTCATTCTCTTCCCAAGTGAGGCGGGCCACGCGAAAGAACTAATGCAGGAGTGTGTAATCAACTATGAAAACTCGCTTAATAAAGTTGGCGTGCCACGAGTGAGTGCATTTTACTTTTCGCGTGCAACTCGAACCTTAGCCCGCATGCATGTACGAGAAAAGCAATTTGAAAAAGCCAGCACGGTTCTACAAAAGGGTTTCGATGTTATCCAAACGACTGCCAAATCATTTCCCAATTATGGCGATGGTCGAACGGAGAATGCGAATGCTATGCTTGCGAAGGCTCGACTTCTGCTGGATTTAGGGGAACCAGTCAGGGCCGATGCGATGTACTCCGATGCAATGCGCGAGGTCACTGAGATCGTCAGGTTGTTTCCTGAAGATCAGAATGCGTATTCTGCAAATGCAAGTGTGGCCACGGATTGGAGCAAGCGGCTTGAGGTACTGGAACGATATCAAGAAAGCGCGGAGGTTCAACGTGAGACAATTCTTCAATGCAGAATATGGCGGGAAAAGGATCCTAAAAAGCAGGTGTACGATGCCCGTATCGGTGAAGCGTTTCAATCGATGATTCGTCTTTCAAAGAAGTGCGATGAGTCGACGAAACAGTTCATTCTTAGAATGATCGAAGAACTAGCGATCAGCAACGCCAACGACATGAATACAGTAGCCTGGTACTTCGTACTCCCTAAATCGGCTACCGTGGATGAAGGCATTTTTGCGTCCACGATGGCCACCCGCGCGATTGCACTTACGCCGGAGGATGCAACATTCCAAAATACGTTGGCGTTGGCTTGGTTTCGGGCAGGCAAGTTGGATGAAGCGCGTGCTGCATTAGAAAAATCATTGTCCATGAATACAGCGTGGCCTGGAGCCGACTGGTATATTCTTGCGTTGGTTTGTCGACAGCAAGGCAAAGCGGATGAGGCCGCAGGCTATCTCAAGAAGGCTATGCAATGGCGACTCGAGAAACAACCGAATCACGCGGACCTCAAGTCGCTTGAGGCAGAGGCGCAAGCACTCATCGAAAGTACGCAGCAATAGGCCGCTTTCGTTCCCAATCAAAGTCTTGTTGCAACCTCCGCTTGGAACGGAATACCTAGATAGGAGTTGAGTTGTCCCCCAGTTGTTTTCTTTTTCTTGCCCTTGAACCAAATTCGGCGATCTGAATCATATCATGCGATTCCTGCAAAGCATACTATTGGTGATCGGTGCCTCGGCACTTGGGATTGTGTCATGCGTGGTATTAGCGATTTTCGCTGTGGCGGCCTTGGAAACCTCGGGCTCTGGCGAGGATTGGGGATCCGCAATGGTCGCTGCCGTACTCGCTTTTTTGGGTGGCATATTCGGAGCGATTGCTGGCTTTGTTGGTTCCCTACGCTGGATTTCGCAACGAGGGTGTGAACCCTGGACTGCCGCGACTTGGATTGGAATGCTCTTGGCCCTGCTATTCGTTCTGGTTGTTCGGCTTTCGGGATTGCTGAACTTCTGTGTGCTCGGGATGCTGATTAAATCGTGGTTGGGGTTGGCTTTGTTCTTGGCGGCCGCTGCTTGTGTTGGCGGATTCGCAGGTGGCGCCGCGGGGGCGAGTCAAAAGGCTGGTAGCTAGGACTATCGCCGAGGTTGCGGATCGAGCCGTTGCGGACGGGAATGTGTTGGGTAGCCTTCATGGAGTTCCTATGACGGTTAAGGACACGTTTCCAATCGCCGGGATGAGGAGTTCCAGTGGTCTACCGAACATGACGTTTCACAAGCCTAAGCAGGACTGCACTTTGATAGCTCGGCTGCGTCGTGCCGGTGTGGTGTTCATGGGGCGAACGTCGGTACCGTTCGCTTGTTTCGACTGGCAATGCAAACCGCTTCTTGGTCGCGAGTGTGTCAACCCGCTCAACACAAGTCGCACGCCTGGCGGATCGTCCGGAGGCGCGGCTGCGGCATTGGCAGCGAGGTTCACTCCGCTTGAACTCGGTACCGATTTGGCTGGTTCCATTCGTTACCCGGCTCACTGTTGCGGAGTGTACGGATTACGAACCAGCGTCGGGTTGCTTCCTATGGAGGATGCTGGGCCACCTGGACCGCAGTCGTTTCCAAGCTTGATCGCACCCGGACCCATGGCGCGGTCGATCGACGACTTGGAACTGCTGTTGCGTGCGATGTTGCTGGCGAACCAAGATTTGCCAGCCGAACAGGAATCGAGACTACCAAAACGGGTTCGAATAGCGATCACTCCGACCATCGACATGTGTCCGGTTGACGAGGATTCACGCGAAGTGTTTCAAAGTTTCATACAACGAGCACGGGAAGCTGGGCTTGAGGTTACGGTGCTCGATAAACCACCGTTTGATTTCGAAGATGCTTACTCACTCTGGGGTTTAATAGCTGGCTACGAAATGAGGCGGTTGCTGCCGTTTGGAATGCGGAACCGGCTGGCGATTCGGGCATTCACCCGATGGTTCCTGACTTATCGAATGGGGCATGGCCCACTCAGCGTTGGAATGAGTCGTGGTATGCTGGCGTCCGAAACCGAGTATCAAGAAGGCCTGGCTCGACGTGAAGATTTGAATGCAACGCTGAGTGTTCTTTTCCAACAATTTGATCTTTGGGGTTTGCCGGTCGCGCCTGCCGCCGCAATCATTCGTCGAAAAACGGGGGGCTTATTTGAACAGAACGGGAGATCGATCCCGTATACGCAATACTTCGGCGGCTACCTTTCTCCGACAGTTGTCGCCGGTACACCGGCACTTGTCGCGCCGATCGGCAAAGACCGCGACAACATGCCAATTGCGATTCAGCTCCACGGTCCACGAATGAACGACTTGCATATTCTCAACATCGCAAGAAGCAGCCTGACGGGACTGTTTCAATAGCCGGTCCACTCAGGCTCAAGGCGAGGTTTGCCTGGGGCCGAGTTAAACTTGACAAACCGAACAAGCGAACATTTGCCTATTTCCGAGCAACCACTTGTCTGTCTTCGAGTTGCAATGTGGGCATCGGTCTTTCTTGTAAATCAAAAGCCGCTCATCGGAGCTAAGTCGGCTAAGCGGTTTATCCGTTTCCTCCGGATCGACCGTGATAATGCGGTTGTATTTGACTCCGATGGCAAGCAAGTGAACGGATGTCTTCCATAGGTCATCAAACTCGTCACGCGTCAACGAACTGCTTGGTCGTGACGGATGCATCTTCAACAAGAAAAGAATCTCGGCTCGATAGATGTTCCCTATTCCTGCTACGATGGACTGGTCTAGAAGCAACTGCCCAATGGGCTTCTTGCTCTTCTGCATTCGAGCCCAAACTCGCTCTGGATCGGCATCGGAACGGAGAGGGTCTTCGCCTAGCTTTGACCTCGAGTCGCGAACCTGTTTCTCGCTGAGAATCTCGCATTGATTTGGGCCATTCAGGTCCAGCGTGTGTGCTTTACCAATGAATCGGATGCGAACTGCGCCCCGTGGTTCTGGTGGGGGAGACGGATGCAGTCGAAACTTGCCGTACAAGCCGAGGTGGACATGCAGGAAAATTTCGCTTGAAAAAGAATAAAAAAGATGCTTTCCGTGGGCCTCGACTAAGTTAAGACTCTTGCCGAACAGCAATTGGGATCCCGCCTCGAATCGACCTTGAGGCGAACTAACCTTCAGGCGTTGGCCTGCAAGCCACTTGGTATGGTCGATTGCAAGGCGATGAACGGTATGTCCCTCTGGCATGGTCCGGCGATATTTCTTGTGATTTGTGTTGAATGGGATGGCCGCTTGCGGTTCTCCTCAGGGTCTTTTTCAAGTTAGTCTCGTTAACAAAACCAAACGCATTGAACCGTTCGAAATCCAACCTGCCAACGAAAAAATGCGTCGTTTGTGATCGCCCATTCGCTTGGCGGAAAAAGTGGGCTAGAGTTTGGGAACAAGTGAAATATTGTAGCGAGCGATGTCGTCGTTTTGGCATTAAGAACCTACCGGACAAATCGCACGCTTCCAACGGGGAATCCTAAGGTGCAGCGAGGTACTATTAATCTGGTTTGGCTCAAACGTGATCTGCGATTTGGAGATCACCGTCCAATTTTAGAGGCTTGCCAATCCGGACCGACCGTGGTTTTGTATGGTTTCGAGCCCAAGCTTTGGGCCATGCCTGAGATGGACCGGTCCCATTTCGATTTCATCGTGAAATCGCTCCAGGATCTTTCAGGTCGCCTTCGTAAAATAGGGGGGCGGCTGTGTATTCGCGTTGGCGAGTTGCCCGAAATCTTTGTTGACATTGCAAGAACTGCCGACATTGCTGGCCTTTACTCGCACGAAGAGACTGGAAACGGCTTCACTTACGATCGAGACCGGCGGGTTGCGAAGTGGGCAAGGCAAATGGGGATTCCGTGGAAGCAGTTTTCGCAAAATGGGGTCGTGCGGCCCCTTAACGATCGCAACGGATGGGCGCAACACTGGCAGAAGCGAATGAATACGCCAATCGTCCCAACCCCAACGCGTATGATGATCCCGAACGATTTTGATTGGGGGCGAATGCCAGAAGGTGAAGAGCTTGGCCTAGCACCGACGCCAAAGATAAACCTGCAAATCGGTGGCGAGTCTAATGCGAAGGAGACCTTGGATTCATTTCTAACAGTTCGAGGGGTCAACTATAGAAAAGGGATGTCGAGTCCGGTAACGGCTCGAGAGAACTGCAGTCGATTGAGTCCCTACCTTGCGTGGGGCTGTATTTCGACGAAGACTGCATACCAACAATTGGTAGCTCGACAACAGGAGATCCGAGTTGGCACTGTCGGTTCGATCGATTCGCGTTGGTTGAATTCACTCAGCTCGTTCTCGTCCAGGCTGGCATGGCACTGTCATTTCATGCAAAAGCTGGAGGATGAACCGGGACTCGAATTTCAGAACATCAGTCGGGTTTACGATGGTCTTCGCGAGAATGATTTCAATCAAGCGAGGTTCGAAGCATGGAAAGCAGGCAAGACCGGCTATCCAATGATCGATGCTTGCATGCGAGCGCTTCATGAGACCAGTTGGATCAATTTTCGAATGCGAGCCATGTTGATGTCGTTCGCGTCCAATCATTTATGGTTGAATTGGCGTCCAACGGCCGTTCATTTGGCGAAGCATTTTCTTGATTTCGAACCCGGCATTCACTTTTCGCAATGCCAGATGCAGTCGGGCACGACAGGCATCAACACGATTCGCATCTATTCACCCGCGAAACAGGTGATCGATCATGACCCGACGGGATCGTTTCTACGGAAGTATGTTCCCGAACTCGCTCGCGTTCCAGACAAGTACTTACCCGAGCCACACCTTATGCCGATGGATATCCAGTCACAAGTAGGTTGCATAGTAGGTCGCGATTACCCATTCCCGATCGTGGATCATCGAAAGGCAACCAAGTCTGCACAAGAGAAAATCTTTGCGATTAGGCACACAGCATCGGCAATCGAGGAATCGAAACGAGTATTCGTAAAGCATGGTTCCCGAAAGAAACGCGATCCGATACCCAAGCCCAAAAAAGCAGCGGGATTTCGGCAATTATCCCTCTTTGATGACGAAGAAAATCCTGGTTGACGTCCATTCTAGGCTTCCGGCTAACATCAACCAACTCGCCCCGGTTGGGGTGACCGGAGCGAGTTGCTCTCCGCCTAACAGCACCGGTGCGTCGATCGATTTTAGTCGCAACGCGACGTCAGCACGTGACAACCAATGTTGGAAAAAGCCCCGATTATCGGGGCTTGGGGCAAAAGGGTTTGGGGGTACCTTGTACACGATGCGGATCTCGTCTGTGCAGATTTCGATTCGTTTGATAAGCA